>PTLK01000099.1 GCA_002938075.1 Alphaproteobacteria bacterium MarineAlpha3_Bin3 | reverse complement strand
GCACGACGATTTCGTCGGCGAAGATAAGCCCTTCCAGGCACTCGGCCAGTTGCGCTTCCTCGTTATGGACGGAGATGACCACCGAAAGCCGAATGCCCGCCGCCGTCACGCCGCCGCCTCGGCCACACGCCGCCAAAGGTCGCGTGCCGCTTTTTCCACCGTGTCCACGGTCAAGCTGTCCATCAGGGTGCCCGTCGCCCGGTGGTCGAAATTGGGTGGGAAGATTTCGTTGAAGGATTTATCGGCTCTTGCAACGGCGCAAAGCGGCCCCCACGGCGCATAGAGTTCCTCAAGGCTGGGCCCGAAGAGCCCGAGCGTCGGCACGCCTGCCGCCGCCGCCAGATGCATAAGCCCGGAATCGTTGCCGACGTAGAATTGGGCGCGTTCCAGGCAGGCGCCGGCTTCCAACAAACCGATGCGGCCGACCAGGTCGATACGCCGGTCTTCGGGAACGGCGTCGATAACCCTAAGGGCCATCGGCCGTTCATCATCGCGCCCGAAAACCGCGACCCGGGCGCCCGGCAGGATGCCGCCGGGCCCGGACAGGCGCTCGATCAAATCGACAAAATATTCGGCCCGCCATATTTTTGCCTGCCAATTGGCGGTCGGGCCCACGGCCAGCACCGGCCCGCCGTTGGGAATCAGGGCCTTGGCCGTGGCCCGGGCTTGCGGGGAAAACCATATCGAAGGCGTCGGCGGTTCCTCGGACAGTCCCATGACCGCCGCCAATTGAAGCACCCGGTGTTCGGGTTCGCGTTTGCGGACAAAACGGAACCGCTTCGCCGCCGCCAGGGGAACGGACATCGGCGAATTCCTGAGGTCGACGAGAACGTCCCAGAACTTTCCGACCGCGGCCCACCACATGGCTATCCAGTGGAGCGAAAAAATCATCTTGTCGAGGACGATGATCCGCTCCAGGTTCGGCACCGCTTCGAACAAAGGCGCCGCCGCCGGGCCGCAGGCGATGGTGATTTTGGCCTCCGGGTTGTCGGCAATCAGCTTGCTTAGGAGGCCGGTGGAAAGGATGGCGTCGCCGACCCGGGTCGAGGTGATAAAAAGAATTCTCATGGATCCTTGATATTACCCCCCAAAATGTCCTTTTCGTGGCCGACTTTCGATGCTTCCGGCCCTTATACGACCGTCCCCCTTGGTTGCAAAGGGCGTAGCCTTGCGCCGGAGGGATCGAAGTCCCACTTCTTAGACCGACGAAGGCGTTTAATTCTGCCATACTCTAACCCGTTTGCAGCGGCGAAAGGTGATCCATGAGCCAACCCCCACGGTATACCCTGCTCGAAGACCGCGGCCTGTTGTCGGTCGGGGGCGTTGACCGCGTAACCTTTCTTCAAGGCCTGGTTTCCAACGACATTGAGAAGGTAGGAGCAAAGCGTGCCGTTTACGCCGCGCTTTTGACGCCGCAGGGAAAATACCTGCATGATTTTTTCGTCGTCCGCTTGGACGATGCGCTGCTCCTGGATTGCGAGCGGGCGCGGCTGGACAACCTGAAAAAACGGCTGTCGATGTTCAAGCTCCGCGCCGACGTGACCCTGGACGACCGATCCGGCGAGTTGCGCGTTGCCACCCTCTACGGCGATGGCGCCGGCGATGCGCTTGGGCTTTCCGGCGATGCCGGCTCGGCGGGGGCCTTCGGCGGCGGCATTGCCTTTATCGACCCGCGTCTGAAAGATGCCGGCGCGCGCGCCGTTCTTCCCCTTGAGGGCGCCGCGAAAACCCTGGAAGACGCCGGATTCAAAGCCACCGATGCCCCTGAATACGACCGCTTGCGCCTGCAACTGGGCCTGCCCGACGGCAGCCGCGACCTGGTGGTCGAAAAATCGACCCTGTTGGAGAGCGGGTTCGATGAGCTCAACGGCGTCGATTGGGACAAGGGCTGCTACATGGGTCAGGAACTGACGGCCCGCACCAAGTACCGGGGGCTGGTGAAAAAACGCCTGGTGCCGGTGATTTTCGACGGTCCGCCGCCGGCGCCGGAAACCCCGGTTATGCTGGGCGAAAAGGAAGCCGGGGAACTTCGGTCTTCGTTGCCGGCCGATGATGGCGGTATTGGTCTTGCTCTGCTGAGGCTCGACTCCATGGCCGAGGCCGACGAGACGGAAACGGCGTTGAAAGCCGGCGCCGTCACCGTAACCCCGGCCAAACCCTCCTGGATGGCGGATTAAAGGCGTTTTAAGGGCCGTCCTGCGCCATAATGGCGTCATGGTCCCCGTTCCCGATCAAGACCTCGCGCAAGCCATCGAGAAACTCAAGCGTTCCCAGGTGATGCTGGAACCCGTCCTGGCCAGTTTCGAGCGACGCCTCCGGCAGTTCGGAGCCGACCCCAAAAGCTTGTTCTGGAAAAACAAGGAATGGCAGACCCGGCGTTATGACATCCTGAGCCGGCTGTTCGATGACGCCGACCGCCAAGGCGGCGTCACCATCATCGATTACGGCTGCGGCTACGGCGCTTTCTTCGATTACCTGAAGGACCGCCCGGTGATGGACGACAGCCGCTATATCGGCATCGACATGTCGGCGGCTATGATCGCCGAGGCCGAAAACCGTATCCATGACCCGCGCGCCGAATTCCAGCGCCACCTGATCGCCACCGAGGACGCCGATTACACCTTCGTCTGCGGCACCTACAACATGAACCTGGGCGCCGATGAGGGAGAATGGGTGGATTACATAGAGGCCAGCCTGGAACAGCTTTGGAGCCGCACGCGAAAGGCGCTGGGGTTCAATATGCTGCGTTCGGACGCAGCCGAAAAATACTCCGGGCTTTATTACGCCGACGGCCGGGAATTCCTGGAATTCTGCAAGCAATCCTTAGGCCCCGACGTTTCCTTCACCGAAGACCGGCCGTTGCCTGACTTCACGATCTTCGTGCGCCGGGATCAGAAGGGGAAATGAACCACAGAGATCACAGAGGAAACAGAGAGAAGGAGATAAAAGGGAGATAGGGGGATGGTTTCTTCGCATCTTCGGCGCATTTATTATTTTTTCCCCTTCTCTGTGTTCTCTGTGCGCTCTGTGGTAGAAAACGCTTCGTTCGGGATTTTACAGACTGCTCCTATTCATGGATTTTGCAGCAGCCCGCTAACCCTATTCCATATTGGCGGCGATACGCTCCGCCAACCCGCCGATGTCGTCCATGTCGCCGAGAACCAGTTCCCAGTTCATGGTCAGGCCGTCGTCCAGGGTCCGGGGAATGATATGGACATGCAGGTGGAGCACCGACTGTTTGGCGCCCGGGCCGTTGGCCTGGACGATGTTGATGCCGTCGGGCTTTAACGTCTCGTGCACCGCTTCGGCGATCCGCTTGGCGCCGGCGAATGTCTTGCCCACCCATTGCGAAGGCGATTCGAGAATGTCCTTGGAGTGGTGCTTGGGGATCACCAGGGCGTGGCCTTCGGCAATCGGATTAATGTCCATGAAAGCCAGGATGTCATCGTCTTCGAAGACCTTGAAACAGGGGATCTCGCCGCGAAGGATCTTGCAGAAAATGCAGTCTTCGTCCAGGTGTGCCTCGTCAGCCATGACCGGCGCCTCCTTTGCCCTTCCATAAAGCCCCGCCAAGCTGGCCCGTGGCCCCCGAATCTGTCAAGGGCTGTCAAGCCCGAGAAAGATATTTGTCGCTTTATTTCAAATTCCACGGTTGACACATGTCTTCCAATCGGGTTTTTTGATCAACCTTTTAAAACCCTTTTGGCTGGCGAGGCCGCCGCAATCGGTTCCGCCGGCCTAATTAATGAGATTCGGAGTACAAAAAAATGACGGAGCAGGAGCAAACGAGCGAACAAACCAAAGGCTTCAAGATTCCAGCCTGGGTGTTGTTGGTCGGCGCGTTCGCGATCATGATCGGTGTCGGGATTGCGACGAGCTAACGGCCAAAGTCTTAATTTAAAAAACCGGCGGCGGATTTTTCAATCCTGCCGCCGTTTTTACGTCCGCGTCATGGCCTCGGGGCGAATGGCTATGACCCCTGCTTTTTGCGAAGCGCCGCCTGGGCCGCCGCCAGCCGGGCGATCGGCACCCGGTAGGGCGAGCACGACACATAATCCAGCCCCACTTCCTGACAAAAGAAGACCGACGCCGGATCGCCCCCGTGTTCGCCGCAGATGCCCATCTTCAGGTCCGGGCGCACGGCCCGGCCGCGCTCGGCCCCGATCCGCACCAGTTCACCCACCCCATGGCGGTCGATGGTGATGAACGGGTCTTCGGGCAAGATTCCGATCTTGTGGTAGGGCTCCAGGAAGGTACCGGCGTCGTCGCGTGAAAACCCATAGGTCGTCTGGGTCAAATCGTTGGTGCCGAAACTGAAGAATTCGGCCGCCTCGGCGATCTCACCGGCCAACAGGGCGGCGCGTGGCAGTTCGATCATGGTGCCGGTCATGTAGGATAGTTCCTGGCCGGTGGCATGCATGACTTCCCCGGCAACCCGGTCGATCAGTTGCTTCAGAATATCGAACTCGGCGGGTACCGAAACCAGGGGGATCATGACTTCAGGCGCCACCGGGATGCCGGCCTTGGTGACTTCGGCGGCGGCCTCGAAAATGGCCCGGGCCTGCATTTCATAGATTTCAGGGTAGGTGATTCCCAAACGGCATCCCCGATGCCCGAGCATGGGGTTGGATTCGTCCAGTTCGACCTTGCGGATCCTGACTTCCTCCATGGTCATGCCGGCGGCTTCGGCGACCTCGGTCATGTCTTCCTGGGTCAGGGGCAGGAACTCGTTCAAAGGCGGATCGAGCAGCCGGATGGTGATCGGCAGCCCGTTCATGATGTTGAACAGCTCGATGAAGTCCTGGCGCTGAAAGGGCAACAGGCGATCGAGGGAGCGCCGCCGATGGTCTTCATCCTTGGCCAGGATCATCTCGCGCATGTGGACGATCCGCTTGGGCTCGAAGAACATGTGCTCGGTGCGGCTCAACCCGATCCCCTCGGCCCCGAAGCGAAGCGCCGTTTCCGCGTCGGTGGGGGTTTCGGCGTTGGCGCGAACGCCCATGGTGCGCACCTCGTCGGCCCATTCCATCAGGGTGCCGAAATCGCCGGTCAGTTCCGGCTGGATCATCGCCACCGCCCCCTTCATGACCTCTCCGGTGGAGCCGTCGAGGGTGATGACGTCGCCTTCCAAAAGTTCGACGTCGAGCGCGATCAGCTTCTTGGCCGCGCTATCAACGCGCAGATCGCCGGCGCCGGAAACGCAGGGAATCCCCATGCCGCGGGCAACAACGGCGGCGTGCGACGTCATGCCGCCGCGGGTGGTCAAAATTCCCTCGCTGACGTGCATGCCGCCGATGTCCTCCGGCGACGTTTCCATCCTCACCAGAATCACCTTTTCGTCGCGCCCGGCCCAGGCCTCGGCGTCGGCGGATGAGAAAACCACGGCGCCGGTCGCCGCCCCGGGGCTGGCGGGAAGGCCCCGGCCCAACAGATCACGCTCGGCCTTGGGGTCGAGGGTGGGATGCAGAAGCTGGTCCAACCGCGCCGGGTCGATGCGTTCTATGGCCTGTTTCCTGTCGATCAGGCCCTCGGCAACCATGTCGACGGCGATCTTCAACGCCGCCTTGGTGGTTCTCTTGCCGGCCCGCGTCTGCAGCATCCACAGCTTGCCGCGCTCGACGGTGAACTCCATGTCCTGCATGTCGGTGTAGTGCCGCTCAAGCCTGCCGCGGACCTCTACCAAGTGGGCGTAAATATTCGGCAGCGCGCTTTCCATGGAAGCAAAGTCCGACCCGGTGACCGATTTTTCGGCCTCGGTCAGCGGCTGCGGGGTGCGGATTCCGGCAACTACGTCTTCCCCTTGGGCGTTGAGCAGGAATTCGCCATAGAAGCTGTTGTCGCCGTTGGAAGGGTTGCGGGTGAAGCAGACGCCGGTGGCGCAGTCGTCCCCCATGTTGCCGAAAACCATCGCCTGAACGTTGACCGCCGTGCCCCAATCCGACGGAATGCCGTGCAAGCGCCTGTAGGTGACGGCGCGGTTGTTCATCCACGAGCCGAAAACGGCGCCGACGGCCCCCCAAAGCTGATCCGCGGGGTCCTGGGGGAAGGGCTTGCCGGCCACGTCTTCGGCCTTGGCCAAGTAGTCCTCGACCAGGGCCTTGAGGTCACCGGCCCCGAGATCGGTATCCAGGTCGGCCCCGCGGTCGGCCTTCAGGTCTTCCAGCAGGTCCTCGAAGTGGTGGTGTTCAACGCCCATCACCACGTCGCCGTACATCTGGATGAAACGGCGGTAGCTGTCGTAGGCGAACCGTTCGTCGCCGCTGTCCGTGGATAATCCTTCGACGCTATGGTCATTGAGGCCGAGGTTGAGGACGGTATCCATCATCCCCGGCATCGAGGCGCGCGACCCGGAGCGCACGGAAACCAATAACGGTTTTTCGGCGTTGCCGAACCGGCGCCCGAGCACCTTCTCGATCTTCTTCAACGCCCCTTCGACTTCCTTCTCAAGACCCTTGGGATAGGCGTTGGCGTTTTCGGTGTAATGGGTGCAGACCTCGGTGGTGATGGTGAAACCGGGCGGCACCGGGAGCCCTAAGCGGCACATTTCCGCCAGGTTCGCCCCCTTGCCGCCCAAAAGCTCACGCATGTCGGCGGCGCCTTCCGCCGCGCCGTCGCCGAATTCGTAAATCCACTTGCTCATCGCTCGCCGCCTTCGATTTTCGAGAAGTCGGCGACCCGGTTAAGGCATGAGGCAATTTCCGACAATAGACGCAGACGATTTTTTCTTAGGTCCGAGTCATCGCAGTTAACCGTGATTTCATCGAAAAACCTGTCTACCGGACGACGCAGTTTCGCCAGCACCGATAACACTTGGTCGAACTCGGCCATATCCGGTTTAGAGGGATTGGCCTGTTCGACCTCATTGAGGCTGATCCAAAGTTCCCGTTCCTCATCCCGGGAAAACAAATTCTCATCCACCTTCCCTGAATAACGCTCGCTATCTTTCTTTTCCTCGATCCGCACGATGTTATGGGCTCGGCGGTATGCGACAAGCAGGTTGGCCCCGTCATCCGTCTCCAGGAATTCCTTCAGGGACTTGGCTTTTTGAACGAGACGCCATAAATCGTCCTCGCCCCCCCTGGCGAAAAGCGCATTGACCAGGTCGTGGGGAAACCCTTTTT
>PTLK01000098.1 GCA_002938075.1 Alphaproteobacteria bacterium MarineAlpha3_Bin3 | reverse complement strand
ATACCTCGGCCCTGACGGCGATCGCCAACGACTGGTCCTTCGACGACCTGTTCGCCCGCCAGGTCGAGGCCCTATGTCGGCCCGGCGACGTGGCGCTGGTCATTTCGACGTCGGGCAACAGCGAGAACGTCATCCGCGGCCTTGAAAAGGCCAAGCAAAGTAGGCGCCATTCCGGTGGGCTTCGGCGGCAAGGGCAGCGGGCGCATGGTCGGCCTAGCCAATCCGTTGTTGATCGTGCCGTCGGACATCACGTCGTGCATCCAGGAGATGCACATCACGCTGGGCCACATGCTGTGCGGGGCCCTTGAACAGGAGCTCGGCCTGATATGACGGATCGCGCCCAACTGGTGCCGCTGATCGGCGCCTTGGCCAAGGCCCGGGTGCTTTGCGTCGGTGACGTGATGCTGGATCATTTCCATTACGGAACGGTCGATAGGATCTCGCCCGAAGCTCCGATACCGGTGCTCAAGGTAGAGCGCGAGGACGCCATGCTCGGCGGCGCCGGCAATGTGGTGCGGAACCTCCGATCGCTCGGCGCCCAGGCCCGTTTCATCACCGTCGTCGGCAAAGACGGCGCCGGCAAGGAGATTGCCAGACAAATCAGGGACCACGGCGTTGCCGACAAGCCGATCGTCGACGACGGGCGGCGGACATCGACCAAGACGCGCTACCTGGCCGGCGGGCAGCAGGTGCTGCGCGCCGACCGAGAAACCGACCATCCCCTGTCACCGAAGATCGAAAAAAAGCTGATCAGGGCCGCCACCAGCGCCATGCGAGGCTGCAAGGTGGTGGTGCTGTCCGACTATGGCAAGGGCGTGCTGACCGGTAAGGTGGCGGCCGAGATCATCAAGATCGCCCGCCAGGCCAAGAAGACCGTGATCGTCGACCCCAAGGGAGCAGATTTCAGCCGTTACCGGGGCGCCAGCCTGATCACGCCCAACCTCAGGGAACTGGCCGAGGTTACCGGCAAGGCGGTCGAAACCGACCGCGACGTCACCGCCGCTGCCAAGCACCTGATCCGCAAACACAAGCTCGGCGCCGTGCTGGTGACCCGCAGCGCCGACGGCATGACTGTGGTGCCGGCGAAAGGCCGGGCCGTCCATCTGGCCGCCGAGTCGCAAGAGATATTCGACGTATCGGGGGCCGGAGATACCGTGGTCGCGGCTATCGCCACGGCGCTGAGCGCCGGCGTCCCATTGCCCGACGCCGCAGCCTTGGCCAACGTCGCCGCCGGCATCGTCGTGGGCAAGGTCGGCACGGCGGCCGCCGATGCCGCCGATGTCATCGCCCGGCTCCATCATCAGGACCTTTCGAGCGCCGAGGCCAAGGTTTTGTCCGCCCAACAGGTCGAGGACCGGGTCGCCGCCTGGCGCCGGGCCGGTCACAAGATCGGCTTCACCAACGGCTGCTTCGACCTTCTGCATCCGGGCCACGTGTCGCTGCTGAGACAGGCCAAACGGGCCTGCGGGCGGCTGGTGGTGGGGCTGAATTCGGATACCTCGGTGGCCGGCCAGAAAAGCGACGGCCGCCCGGTGCAGTCGGAAGCCGCCCGGGCGACGGTGGTGGCATCGCTGGCTACGGTCGACGCGGTGGTGATCTTCGCCGATAAAACTCCGTTGACGCTGATCAAGGCCCTGAGGCCGGACGTCTTGGTCAAGGGCGCGGATTACGACCTCGAAGGCGTCGTCGGCTCCGATGTGGTCAAGCGCCGCGGTGGCAAGGTCCTTCTGGCGAAGCTGGAACCGGGATTTTCGACGTCCGCGTCCATTGCCCGGATGACCAAGTAAACCGTCTTGGCGGCATGGAAGACCTTTTTGCCCATCCCACCCCCCTCGAGGCGCAGGCGATCTATGGGCTGGCGTGGCTTAGTTTCGGCGTCTTTCACTCCGTCTTCGCCGGGGTTGCCGCGAAACGCCGGCTGGATTCGTTATTCGGGGTCTATTACCGGCTCGCCTATAACCTGTGGGCGGGGCTCCATATCGCCGCCGTGTGGGCGCTCGGCGGGGCGTTGATCGGCGATCAGCCCTATGACCTTGAGCCCGGCGTCGCCGGCGCCATGACCGGGATCGGGGTGCTGGGGGTGGTGGTTCTGGTGCTGGCGCTCCGGGAATACGACCTCGGCCGGTTTTCGGGGATGGCGCAAATCCGCGCCCAAATGAAGGGAATTACCCTATCCGAGGACGAGCCGCTGATCACCGGTGGCCTGCACCTGTTCGTCCGTCATCCGCTTTATTTGGGCGTCTATCTGATTCTATGGGGCCGCGCCACGGGCGATTTCGGGCTGGCGACGGCGGTTTGGGGATCGGTGTACCTTGTTATCGGCGCCGCTTTCGAGGACCGGAAACTGCTGGCCCTTTATGGCGACGAATTCCGCGACTACAAAGACCGGATTCCCGCCGTCATCCCTTGGCGGGGCCGGGTTAAGGGATAGAACCCTCTAGCCCTCGTTCCCCGACAGCGTGGCCAGGAAATTGCGCCAGAAACCAGGGGCGCCCTCTTCCGGGGCCGGGGCCGGCACCGGGGTCAAGCCCGGAAGCGCCCTCGGCGGCGTCCCGGCATGGGCGGCTTGCATGAAATCCCGCCACAACCTGGCCGGCGGCCCGCCGCCGGTAACGTTACCCATCGCCTTGCCGCCATCGTTGCCCATCCACACCCCGGTGACCAAATCCGCCGTATAACCCACGAACCAGGCATCGCGGAAGTTCTGGCTGGTGCCGGTCTTACCGGCCTGGGGGCGGCCGATTTTGGAGGCCCGCCCGGTACCGTGGGTGATGACGCCGGACAGCATGGCGTTCATCGCCGCGACGTGGACTTCCGATACCACCCGCCCGGGGCCCGAGCCGCGGCGCCGGTAGAGGAGGTTCCCGGCCCGGTCGCGGATTTCCTCGATCCCGTAGGCCCAGACCCCGGCGCCGCCGTTGGCGAACGGCCCGTAGGCCTGGGTCAGTTCCAGAAGCGTCACCTCCTGGGCCCCGAGGGCGAGGCTGGGGGTGGCCTTGAAATCGCCGGACAGCCCTAAGCGCCGGGCGACGCCGATGACCCGGGCGCGGCCGGCCTTCTCGCCGACCTTGACCGCCACCGTATTGATCGATCGGGCCATCGCCTGTTTCAGGCTTACCGGGCCGATGTGGCGCTTGTCGAAATTTCTGGGCCGCCATTCGCCGATTCGCACCGGTTCGTCGACCAACACCGTTTCGGGGGTCAGGCCGGCTTCCAGCCCGGCCAGATAGACGAAGGGCTTGAACGCCGATCCCGGCTGTCGTTTGGCCTGTGTGGCGCGGTTGAACTGGCTTTTGACGTAGTTCCTGCCGCCGACCATGGCCCGGACGGCGCCCGACGGCGTGATCGCCACCAGGGCCGCTTCGGAAATCCCGGTTTTCCGGCCTTGTTTGGTTAGCGCCTTTCCGACGAAGGCTTCGGCGAACCCCTGCAAGTGGGGATCGAGCGTCGTCCTGACCACGATATCCCGGTCGCCGGGATTGACGTAGCCCGAGACTTGTTCCAGCACCCAGTCGGTAAAGTGGCGGCCCAGGCGGGAGCGGGAGGGGGCGGCTGCCCAAGCCTCGCCGTTTGCGGCCTTTGGCGCCGCATTCGCGGCCTCGGCCGGCGAAAGATAACCGGCGGCGATCATGTTTTTCAGCACCTGGGCCGTGCGCGCCCTGGAGCGAGCCGGATGGGCCAGGGGATTGTAGCGGCTGGGCGCCTTCAGCAGCCCGGCCAGCATCGCCGCCTGATAGGTCGACAGCCGCGCCGCCGGGCGGTCGAAATACTTGCCCGCCGCCGCATCGACGCCATAGGTGCCGGCGCCCAGGTAGACCCGGTTCAGGTAGATGGTCAGGATTTGGTCCTTGGTGAACCTATGCTCCAGCCACAGGGCCAGCAAAAGCTCCTGAATTTTGCGTTTTATCGTCCGTTCCGGGGTCAGAAACAGGTTCTTCGCCACCTGCTGGGTGATCGTCGACCCTCCCTGAACGATGCGCCCGGCCTGGAGGTTGGCCTTCATGGCCCGCGCCAGGCCGATGACGTCGAGGCCGAAGTGGCTAAAGAAGCGCCGGTCCTCGGTCGCCAGCACGGCCTGGATCAGGGCCCTGGGCAGTTCGTCGAGCCCGGTCGGCCGGCCGTAGACGTCGCCGATGATGGTAAGCTGGGAGCCGTCGGCGGCCAGCACCGTCACCGTCGGGCGGCGGGTGGCGTTGAAGGCCTGCTCCACGTCCGGCAGCTCGGTCGCGTACCAAGCCGCCAGCACCGAAAACGCGATTACCGCCCAAACAGCGCCGACGGTGCCCCATTTCAACGATTTGGCGAACGTCCACTTGACGGCCCGCCACAGGTCGCCTTGGCGCTTCGGAGCCTTGGCCTTGTTTTTACGGACTTTTCCCATGCCGTGCATGATCGCGCATGGCGGTTAGCAAGGGGTTAACGGTGCGCATTCCGGGGGGAGGGCTCAAACGTCCAGGTTGGCGACCTTGAGGGCGTTTTCCTGGATGAATTCGCGCCGCGGCTCAACCACGTCGCCCATCAGCGTCGAGAACACATCCTCGGCGTCGTCGGCGTGGTTTACCTTGACCTGCAACAAGGACCGGGTTTCGGGGTCGAGAGTCGTTTCCCAGAGCTGTTCCGGGTTCATCTCGCCCAGGCCCTTGTAACGCTGGATGCTGATGCCCTTGCGCCCCAGTTCCATGACCCGGTCGACCAGGCTGACCGGGCCGGTGATCGGGAACTCCTCGTCCTTGGCCGTCAGCACCCCGTGGCGGGCATACAGTTTCTGCAACTGGCCGGCCCGGTCGTCGAGGCGCCGGGCGTCGGTGGAATCGATCAAGGCGCCGTCGATGGCGTGGTGTTCGGTGACGCCGCGAAGGGTGCGGGTGAATTCCAACCCCCCGTCGTCCAGCTGGCTCCCCGCCCAGCCCCTTTCGGTCGGCGCCTCGAGCGCATCCAGGCGCTTGGCGATGATGTCCGCCGTCTGGCCGGCGAGTTTTGAATCGGAAAGGATTTGAGCGTTCAGGGCGCCGAGGATCGACGCCTGCTCGACGACGGCGATGGGCACACGCTTAGCAAGCCCGGACAGCAGCGCCTTGGCCGTCCTCGCCTCGCCGACCAAGCCGCGAAGGTCGGGTCCGGCCATCTGTTTACCGTCGAAGGGCACGAACACGACGCCTTCGTCGATGGCGGTGTTGAACAGGTAGTCCTCCAACTGCCCGTCATCCTTGAGGTAGACCTCTGACGAGCCGCGTTTGGCTCGGTAAAGGGGCGGTTGGGCGATATACAGATAGCCCTGGTCGATAACCGGTCCCATGTGACGGTAGAAAAACGTCAGCAGCAGGGTGCGGATGTGGGAGCCGTCGACGTCGGCGTCGGTCATGATGATGATCTTGTGGTAGCGGCATTTCCCGATGTCGAAATCCTCGCGTCCGATACCGGTGCCCAGGGCCGCGATCAGGGTGCCGATTTCCGACGAACTTAGCATTTTGTCGAAGCGCGCCCTCTCGACGTTGAGGATCTTGCCGCGCAGCGGCAGGATGGCCTGATTGGACCTATCGCGCCCCTGTTTGGCCGATCCGCCGGCGCTGTCGCCCTCGACGATGAACAACTCGCTCAACGCCGGGTCCCGTTCCTGGCAATCGGCGAGCTTGCCCGGCAGGGAACTGATATCCAGGGCGCCTTTACGCCGCGTCAGCTCACGCGCCTTGCGGGCCGCCTCGCGGGCGGCGGCGGCTTCGACGATCTTGCCGATGATCCGTTTGGCGTCCGCCGGGTGTTCGCCGAACCAGCGTTCCAGACCCTCGCCGATGACGCCTTCGACGACCGGGCGGACCTCGCTTGACACCAGCTTGTCCTTGGTCTGCGACGAAAACTTCGGGTCCGGGAGCTTGATCGACAGCACACAGGTCAGACCTTCGCGGGCATCGTCGCCGGCCAGGTTGATCTTTTCCCTCTTGGCGATGCCGCTCGACACCGCATAGGAATTAATGGTCCGGGTCAAGGCACCCCGGAACCCGGCCAGATGGGTGCCGCCATCCCGCTGCGGGATGTTGTTGGTGAAGCACAGCATGGTCTCGTGGTAGCTGTCGTTCCACTGCATCGCCAATTCCACAGCGACGCCGTCGCGTTCGCTGTCAATGGTGATCGACGGATTTATCAACGCCGTCTTGGCCCGGTCCACATAGCTGACGAAGGCCGAAAGACCGCCGTCGTAATTCATTTCTACCGTCTTCAGCTCGACGCTGCGGGCGTCGGTCAGGATCAGGGAAACGCCGGAATTGAGGAACGCCAGTTCGCGCAAGCGGTGCTCCAGAGTCGAAAAATCGAAATCGGTCATGGTGAACACTTTTTTCGACGGCAGGAACGTGCATTCGGTGCCGGAAACCGGCTCCCCGTCGTCGCCTTTCGGCGCGTCACCGACTTCGGCCAGCGGTTTTTCCGCCTCGCCTTCCTTGAAGCCGACGAAATATTCCGTGCCTTCGCGGCGGATTCTCAGTTCCAGCCATTCCGACAGCGCGTTGACCACCGAAACGCCGACGCCGTGCAGCCCGCCCGAGACCTTGTACGAGTTCTGGTCGAACTTTCCGCCGGCGTGAAGATGGGTCATGATGACCTCGGCCGCCGAAACGCCTTCTTCGGTGTGGATGTCGACGGGAATGCCGCGGCCGTTGTCGATCACCGTCACCGAGCCGTCGCCGTTGAGCGTCACTCGAACGGAGTCGCAGAAACCAGTCATTGCCTCGTCGATGGCGTTGTCGACCACCTCATAGACCATGTGGTGCAGCCCCGAACCGTCGTCGGTGTCGCCGATATACATGCCCGGGCGCTTGCGCACGGCTTCGAGCCCGCGCAGAACCTTGATCGATTCGGCGTCATAAGCCTCGCCGTTGCTGTTGGCGTTTACCCTTTCCTTGTCTTCCGGCGCGGCGGGCGCGGTTTTTTGGGCGGTTTTCTTCGGCCCTTTCTTTGCCATCTTCCTGGCCGCTTTCGTCGCCGTCTTTTTGGTCTTTTTCTTTGCCATGCTTCGCTCTTTACCTAGTCTTGTTACCTAGTGGATAAAATCTAACCTATGGACCCCATACGATCCCCTATCCCAGTTTCTCGGCAGGAGAACGCCCGCAGGCGATGTGGGGCCATCATTAAGGGGGCT
>PTLK01000097.1 GCA_002938075.1 Alphaproteobacteria bacterium MarineAlpha3_Bin3 | reverse complement strand
CAGGAAGGGGATATCATCGCCGATTAAGGCGCAAAGTCAAAGGGCGGGACCAAGGGGCAGGAAATCAAGGTGAAAAATATTAACCGGCCAGTTCCCTCGACCGTTTGACGGCGGCGGCGACGGCCTTGGCCATCAACGCCTGCCAGCCGTCCCCGCCCATCAACACTTCCAGGGCCGCCGCCGTGGTGCCGCCGGGGCTGGCGACGTTTTCACGCAGCCGGGTTGCCGAATCGCCCGACTGATGCAGAAGCTCGCCGGCGCCGGCGACGGTGGCCCGCGCCAACTGATCGCTCAATTCCACCGGCAGCCCGGCCTCGCGTCCGGCTTCGGCCAGAGATTCGGCGAGCAGGAAAACATAGGCCGGGCCACTGCCGGAAACTGCCGTCACCGCGTCCATCAGGCCCTCGTCGTCGATCCAGGCGACGTCGCCGACGGTCCCTAATAGCCCGTCGCAGCGGCTTTTCTGTTGGCCGGTGACTTGGCCGTTGGCCGCCGCCACGGTGATACCCCGGCCGACCGCCGCCGGGGCGTTGGGCATGGCGCGGACGATGGCGGCTTCGGGCCCCAGTTTGTCCTCGAAATATGTGATGGTCCTGCCGGCGGCGATCGACAGAAACACCGTGTCCGGGCCGGCATATCCGCCATAGGCGGGGGCGACATCGTCCATGGACTGCGGCTTGACGGCGAACACCACCGTTTCGGGCGTTAAATCGGCGTCCAGGTCGCCGACGGTTTCGACGACGGCGACGCCGTGCTTTTCGCTGATGGCGCTAGCGGTTTTACTGTCGGGTTCGACGACGATGATATCAGCGCCGCCCATCCCCTTGTTCAGCCACCCAGCCAACAGGGCGCCGCCCATTTTGCCACCACCGGCGAGGACCAGCGTCCCGGACATCGGCTTAGGTCATGCCTCGCCCATGGTTTCGACCATGGCGGCGGCGATCGCTTCGGACGCGGTGTTGCCGCCCCAGATCACGTACTGGAACGTCGGGTAAAAGCGTTCGCATTCCAAAATCGCCACGTCGACCAGGTCTTCGACTTGTTCCAGGGTCGGTCCCCGGGTGCCGCGCAAGGGCATGGCGTGACGGAACATGGGCAGCCCTTCGTCGGCCCAGACGCCGAAATGACCCATCCACAGCTTCTCGTTGACCATGGCCAGAAGCTCGTGCACGAAGGAACGCCGGTCGTCGGGCACCCGCATGTCGAAGGCGCAGCTAAAGTGCATCGCGCCGACTTCGTCGTTCCAGGCGAAAAAGAGTGAGTAATCACACCAGGTGCCGGGAACCTGAAAGGCGATTTCATCGTCGCCGCGGCGGTCGAAGGCCCAGTCGTTGCGCTCCACCAATCGTTCGACAATATCCAGCGGATTGTCGGAAAAGGTCTCGTGTAGGACATTGAGTGTCGCCATGTCCGCTCCCCCTGTTGGCGTTGGCGGCGGCTCCCCTATGTTCTTGGCTGCCGCCGAAGTACCGACAGGAAGGAGCATAACCACCATATATGGTTATTGCCACCATATATGGTGGAACCATGCCCGGTCGATACTAAGTGTAGCCTGCCCTAAGCCGGACTCGCACGCAAGTGCCGAATGATCCCGAAGGTCAATTTTTTGTGGATAAGCCCCGCCAGGGGGGGCACAGGGGAAATCAGAGGGAAATCAAGGGGAAAAACAGGACGACTAGGCGCGCTTGCCCTTGGCGGAGGATTTCTTTTTCATTTGTTTTTTTGGCTTGGTTTTCTTTGTCTTCGCCTTGCCCTTGGTGTTAGAGGGGACCTTGACGCCGAGCTTCCTTTCCAGGTTCAGGACCCGCTTATCAAGCGCCTCCTGGCCGCTTCGGGCGTTGGCGGCCAATTCCTTGACGGCGTCGAATTCATCGCGGGGCACCATGTCGGCATCGAGAAGGAAGCGTTCGATCTGTTGGCGGATCAGGACCTCGATCTCGGCCTTGAGGCCGGTGAACGTCGAAACCGCGCCGCCCGCGACTTTCGCCAGATCGTCGAATATCCTGCTCCGTGTCTGCATTTTCGTTCACTCCCTCTCGGTTCCCGTATAGGTTCCCGCACAGGTCCCTGGGCCCCCGCTCATTATGTTCCCGGCCGCCGGGCGGCGCAACGCTTGACCCCCTGTTTGTCCCCCTGGCCGCTTGCGGCCATGGACCGGTGCTCTTATAAGACTCTGGATTCAAAGAGGCACATTTAGATGTATTTGGTTACCGGAGGGGCCGGGTTTATCGGCTCCAACATCGTTTGGGCGCTGGAAAGCCAAGGCGTCGGCAAGGTGATCGTCTGCGACCGGCTGCGCCAGGACAACAAATGGCGCAACCTAGCCAAGCGCGAACTGGCCGGTATCGTGCCGCCGGAGAATTTATTCGACTTTCTTGAGGCCAATGCCACCAACATCGAGGCGGTCATTCACATGGCCGCCATTTCGTCGACCATCGAAACCGACGTCGATTTGATCATCGACACCAATTTCCGGCTGTCGGTGGACCTTTGGCATTGGTGCACCCAGCATCGCGTCCGCTTCATCTATGCCTCGTCGGCGGCCACCTACGGCGACGGTTCGCAGGGTTTCGGCGACAACGACTCCGTGGAGTCGCTTTCCCGGCTCAAGCCTCTCAACGCCTATGGCTGGTCAAAGCATCTGTTCGACCGCCGGGTCGCCCGCATGGTCGCCGACAACGAACCCCGGCCGCCGCAGTGGGCGGGGCTGAAGTTCTTCAATGTCTTCGGCCCCAACGAAGACCACAAGGACCGGATGCGCAGCGTCGTTTCCCAGGTCTATGCCAATGCCACCGACGGCCAGCCGGCGGTGCTTTTCAAGTCCCACAACCCGGACTACGCCGACGGCGGGCAGCTCCGCGATTTCATCTGGATCGGCGACTGCATCGATATCGTTACCTGGCTTCTGGAAAACCAGGACGTCAACGGCATCTACAACTGCGGCACCGGCGAGGCACGGAGCTTCGAGGACCTGACGAAGGCGGTCTTTGACGCGCTGGGCAAGAAGCCGGACATCAAATACGTCGATACGCCGCCTGAAATCCGCGCCAAGTACCAGTATTTCACCGAGGCCAAGATGGACCGGCTGCGCGCCGCCGGCTTCGACAAGCCGTTTACAACCCTCGAGGACGGCGTCGGCCAGTACGTGACCGGGTTCCTCGATACCGGTGACACTTATCGATGAAGCGGGCCGGTGAGGCGGGCTGACGCGCCATGACCTTCGTCCTTCCTTTCCCCGTCATCGATCCGGTGCTGATCAGCTTCGGCCCGTTCGTCATCCGCTGGTATGCGCTGGCCTATATCTTCGGGCTTCTGCTGGGCTGGCGGCTGATGCGCCACCTGGTTGCACGTTCGCCGGTGGTTGCCGATGACGCCGCCGTCGACGATTTCCTGATCTGGGCGACGCTCGGCGTGGTCCTGGGCGGACGGCTCGGCTACGTGGTTTTCTACAACGCCGGATATTATGTCGAAAATCCGCTGTCCATATTCGCCGTCTGGCGCGGCGGCATGTCGTTTCACGGCGGGCTCCTCGGCGTCATGGCGGCGACGATGCTGTTCTGCCGCAAGCGGGGAATAGAGTTATGGCCGTTCGCCGACCGGGTCGCCTGCGTGGCGCCGTTGGGGCTGTTTTTCGGCCGCCTGGCCAATTTCATCAACGGCGAGCTGTTCGGGCGCGTCACCGACGTGCCCTGGGCGGTGGTCTTTCCCCGCGGCGGCCCCGATCCTCGCCACCCGAGCCAGATCTACGAAGCCCTGGGTGAAGGGGCGATCCTGTTCGCCGTCCTGTTGTGGCTGGCGGGCAAGGAGGGGCCGCGCCGGCGCACCGGCTTTTTGACTGGCGTCTTTTTGGCCGGCTACGGGGCGGCACGCACCGTGGCCGAGGTTTTCCGCCAACCCGACGCGCATTTGGGCTTCCTGAGTTTTGGCACCACCATGGGGCAATGGCTGTCGGTGCCGCTGCTGGCTATGGGGCTGGTCCTGATGTTCAGGGACCGGCCGGAAGACTAAATCGCCATGACTTCCCTGGCCGATCACCTGAGGCGCCGGATCGTCGATGACGGCCCCTTGAGCGTCGCCGAATACATGGACGCCGCCCTGACCCATCCCCGGTTCGGCTATTACATGAGCCGCGATCCCTTCGGCCGCGGCGGCGATTTCATCACCGCGCCCGAAATCAGCCAGATGTTCGGCGAGCTGATCGGCTTGTGGTGCTCCGTCCAATGGCAGGCCATGGGCGGACCGGACCCGGTCAACTTGGTCGAGCTGGGGCCGGGGCGCGGCACGCTGATGGCCGACATGCTGCGCGCCGGGGGCGCCACCGAGGGGTTTGTCGAATCGTGGTCGGTATCGCTGGTGGAAATTAGCCCGGTGCTGAAGACGGCCCAGGAAGACGCCCTGGTGGGGGCGAAGGACGCGCTCCCGGTCCGCACCTTGCAATGGTGGAGCGATTTTTCCGAAGTCCCGGAAGGGCCGCTGCTCCTTGTCGCCAATGAATTCCTCGACGCGCTGCCGGTGCGCCAATTCCAAAAGACTTCTCAGGGCTGGTGCGAGCGGATGGTCGGCGTTTCCGATGACCAGAAAGAATTTCGTTTCATCCTCGCCGACGGTCCACCGGAAGACGGCGTCCTCCCGCCGCACCTTTCGGCGACCGGGGCCGGCGACGGCGATATCATTGAGGTCCGGCCGGTGGCGGCGGCCCTGGCCGAGACCATCGCCGGACGCCTGGCCCGGCATCCGGGGGCGGCCTTGTTCATCGATTACGGCCACGCGGAAAGCGCCGTCGGCGATACCCTGCAGGCGGTCAAGGACCATGAATACCACGATCCCCTGGCCGCGCCGGGCGAGGCGGATCTGACGGCGCATGTAGATTTCGCCGCCTTCGGCCGCGCCGCCGCCGGGGCCGGAGCACTAATCCTGGGTCCCATCGGCCAGGGGACGTTCCTGGAAGGGTTGGGAATTGGAGTCCGCGCCGAATCCCTGATGGCGGCGCAACCGACCCAAGGCCGCGAAATCGAAGCCGCGATTTCGCGCCTCACGTCCGAAGACGCCATGGGGCGGCTGTTCAAGGTGATGGCGCTGGTCAGCCCCGGCCTGGCGCCGCCACCGGGGTTCGAGTAGGGAATGGGCGCAAAAAGGCCTTATACCAACGCCGTCGTTTGGTGAATAATGAGGCCATGATCACCAGCCAAGCGTTGAACGGAAAAAGCCGGGTCCGGCACGGGTTCTTCACCCGCGAAGGCGGCGTCAGCGATGGGCTTTTCAGCTCTCTCAACTGCGGTTTCGGGTCCGGCGACAATCCCGACCACATTACCGCCAACCGCTCGCTGGCCATGCGGCGTCTGGGCCTCGAGGGCGATGACCTGGTGACCCTGTTCCAAGTCCATTCGGCCGATGTGGTGGTGGTCGACAAACCCTGGAAACCGGGCCAGGCGCCGCGCGCCGACGCCGCCGTGACCCGGCGGCCGGGAATCGCCTTGGGCATTCTGAGCGCCGACTGCGCCCCGGTGCTGCTGGCCGACAGCGAGGCGGGCGTCATCGGCGCCGCGCACGCCGGTTGGCGCGGCGCCTTGGCCGGCATCGTCGAAGCCACCGTCGAGGCGATGTGCGTCCTCGGCGCCGAACGGGGGCGAATCGGCGTTGCCGTCGGACCCTGCATCCAACAAGACTCCTACGAGGTGGGGGCGGAATTGCGCGCCGAATACCTAAGCGCCTCGGCTTTGAGCGGTGATTTCTTCAAGCCCTCGGACCGCGACGGCCATTTCATGTTCGACCTGCCCGGCTATTTGGGCCGCTGCCTGGACGGCCTGGAGCTGGCGTCGGTGAAGGGTTCGGACGAAGACACCTACGACGACGAGTCCCGGTTCTTCAGCTACCGGCGGGCCACCCGGCGCCGGGAAAAGGACTATGGCCGGGGTTTGGCCGCCATCTTCCTGACGGGCTAGGGAGAGCGCGCCATGCCCCATATGACCATCCTGGTGATCGCCCTTTTAATCGTATTGATGGTTTCCTGCGTGTTTATGTAGGCGGTCGGACCATGCGGGATTTATTCATGTTCATGCGATTACGTTTTTTGGTTCTCGCCCTTGCCCTGGCCGTGGCGGCCTTGACCACCGCCTGCGGGCCACTGCCGAGGCCCTTCAAGCCGCCGCCGGAATTCTCCTTCAACCCCCTGGTCAGGGAAGTCGCAACATCGGGAATCTGGATTCAGACCATCGACGGCATATCCCTGCCGATGTCGAAACTGTTGGCCGAGGCCATGGCCGAGGGATTCGAGAATTACTCCATCGGCACCACAACCGAGGACCGCGGCAACAGCCGTTACCGGCTGAAGGGACGGGCCAGAATCAACGACGACGACCCGTCGCTTCCCTATATGGCGCTGATCCATTGGACCCTTTTCGATTACCACGGCAAGGTCATCGGCACCGAAACCCAGGGTATCACCGCCACCCGCCGGGATTGGGATTACGGCTCGCCGACGATCATCAAGGAAGTTGGCGACAACGGCTCGGAAATCATCGCCGCCATGATTGACAAGCAGGAACAGGACCTAAAGCCCGTCCGTCCCCGGTTGGCCGGGTTGTGGGTCAATCCGGTGACCAACGCTCCCGGCGATGGCGACCGGTCGTTGACCCGGGCCATCAAGGCGGTGATCAAGGGCGCCGGAATCGCCGTTGCCGAGGAGAAACGTTACGCCGAGTTCGTCCTCGACGGGCGGGTCCGCGTCGACCCGCCGAACGACAACCTGCAGCGGGTGGAAATCGTTTGGGCGGTGCGGACCCCCGATGGCCGGGAAATCGGCCGCGCCACACAGAAAAACCTGGTCGAGGCCGGCACCTTTGCCGGTCCCTGGGGCGAAGTCGCCCAGGTCGTCGCCGACGCCGCCCTGGAGGGAATCCAAGGCGTACTTCGGGCCGCCGTGGTGCCCCGTTTCCGCGTCGGGCGGCCAGACCGGGTCCTGAAAACCGATATCTCCCCCGGCCGCCTCCAAGAGCCCCTTGCCGAGCCCGTCCGTGAGGCGGCGGAAAATCTCACGCCCCACCCCCCGGAAAAGCCGGAGGACCGATCCGACATCATCGCCCGCATACAGGACATGCTTTCCATCGGTCCCGAAAAGGAAGCGCCGCCGACGTCA
>PTLK01000096.1 GCA_002938075.1 Alphaproteobacteria bacterium MarineAlpha3_Bin3 | reverse complement strand
CTTGTCGATGCGGGTGACGTTGCGAATGCAAAAGGCGGTGGTGTAGGCATCTTTCGAGGCGTCGGCCAGGGGCAGTTTTTCGGCGTCGCCCTCGACCCATTCGATGGATTCGAGAATACCCCTGTCGATGGCCCGATCGCGGCCTTGTTTGAGCATTTCCTCGTTGATGTCGACAACGGTGACGTTGCCGCCGCCGCGGTCCAGGAAACGGAACGCGATATCACCGGTGCCGCCGCCGACGTCGACCAGGGCCATTTTCGGCCGCGGGGCCAGCCAATCCATCATCGCCGCCTTCCACAGCCGGTGAACGCCCAAACTCATCAGGTCGTTCATCAGGTCGTAACGGGGCGCCACCGAATCGAAGACGTCCCTGACCAGGGACTTTTTCTCGGCCTCGGGCACGCGGCGGTCGCCGAAATGGGTGGTCGGCGAATCTTCGGGCAAGTGTTTGGACATAGCCGGGAACATAGCCTAAGCTTGGCCCCGGCGCCACTTTCCCGACGCCGCCAAGGCGGTGCCGCGGTTTAAAGGGCGTTCATCGAAATCAATCCAGTATCGGGTTTTTTGCAACCTTAACCTCAAGTACCTAACCGATGCCCGAGCTTCCCGAAGTCGAAACCGTGCGCCGGGGCCTGGCTGGCGTTTTTGAAGGCCGGCGCCTGACCGCCGTCAAGGCACTCAGGCGCGATCTCCGGTTTCCCCTGCCGACGGGCTTCTCGGCCTGGCTTGAGGGCCGGACCGTGGCCACCCTCGGCCGACGCGGTAAATTCCTCCTGTTCGGGTTTGAAGACGGGGCGACGCTGATTGCCCACCTGGGCATGTCCGGACGGTTCAGGATATTCGACAGCCCACCGCCGCCTCTGGAACGCCACGACCACGTTACCTTCGAGACCGATGGCGGGGTCACCGTCCGCTTCAACGATCCCCGGCGGTTCGGTTTCATGGACATCGCCGAAAAAGACGCCCTTTGCCGCCATCCGATGCTGGCAAACCTGGGCCCCGAACCCCTGGCCAACGATTTTAACGGTCCGGGACTGGCGGCTAGCCTCAAAGGCCGCCGGGCGCCGATCAAGGCGGCGCTCCTCGATCAATCGGTGGTTGCGGGGATCGGAAACATATACGCCTGCGAGGCTCTTTTTAGGGCCAGGCTGTCGCCCCGGCGCAAGGCGGCGACGGTGCAGGGGGGGCGCGCCGACAGGCTGTCGCAGGCGATCAAGGCGGTATTGATGGACGCCATTGCCGCCGGCGGGTCGTCGCTCAGGGACTACCGGCGGCCGGATGGGGAACTGGGGTATTTCCAGCATTCCTTCGCCGTCTACGGTCGCCAAGGGCAGGCCTGCCCCGGCTGCACCTGCGATCCCGCCCAGACGGGCGGCATTCGCCGCATGACGCAATCGGGGCGCGCCACATTCTATTGTGCCGGCCGGCAGCGCTGATGCTATAAGCGGGTCATGCGCTTTCCCATGCCCTTTGCCGCCCCCCCCGCGGTTGTCGTTGCCGTGATGCTGTTATGCGGTCTGGCGGCCGTTGTCCCTGTTTCTCACCCTTGGGCCCAGGAGACCGCCGGGTTCGTCAGCACCATCGAAGACCTGCCGCTGATGCCGGGCCTCATCGAGGAAGAAGGCGGCATGGTTTTCGACTCCGCCCGTGGCCGCATCGTCGAAGCCTTCGCCACCGGGCCGGTCAGCGAAGGGGCGGTCAGGGCTTTCTATGACGAGACCCTGCCGCAATTGGGTTGGCGGCCTTTGGGGCAAGGCACCTTCAGGCGCGAAAACGAAATCCTGATGGTGGAATTCCCCGGCGGGCCGGGCGCCGCGCCGCCGCTGACGGTTGGTTTCCGGCTGATGCCGGCGGCCCATTGAGCCAGGGTTTTCTTTTGGCGTTTCGGGCGCCGTTGAAGGGGCTGAATAGGGGCAGGAAAACCAGGTCTTGACGGCCTGCCGAGGCCCCTATATAAGCCAGCCTTCTGTTTCAGAGGTCTAAGTAAATAAAAGGTTTTTTTGATATGGCCGTGAGTCTTTCAGCCAAGAAAAGGATCCGCCAGACAAAGCGGCGGACCGAGGTAAACATCCGCCGTCTCAACGCCCTCAGGTCGTCCATCCGCAAGGTCGAGGCGGCGATCGCGGCGGGAAATAAATCGGCAGCCGAAGCCGCGCTTCGCGTCGCCGAACCGCAAATGATGCGCGGTGCCGGCAAGGGCGTGGTCAACCGCAACACCATGTCACGCAAGCTTTCCCGGCTTTCCAGGCAGATCAAGAGGCTGGCCGCCTGAGCCCGGACGAACGCCGTTTTCTTTTCCCAGCTGCGCACCCATCGGGTCCGCGGCTTTTTCATTGCCGAGGCGGGGGTGGATTCCTCCTGGCGAATTTTGTCAAGAAATTTATTTTCGATTATTTTCGATGTTCCCTATTCGAACTTGTTGCCACGCGAAGTCGGTCGCCCTAGTATTCGATCTTCCGGCGCGGGGCCGGAAAGAGTCTCTGGGAAATAGTTAACGTAGAAATCAGTCCATCGGTATTTTAAACAAATTTACTTACAATTTATTCCTAAAAGTAAAATAAAGTAATAAATTAAGTCTGGAGGACACTAATCAAGTAATACCTTTTAACGCTGAAAACTGGTGGAGAGGATTCCACCGGTTTTTTTAGTGTCAATGGTTATTTTTTTTGCGAAAACAAAACCGAATAAAAAAAACCGAAATTTGTTCTCAAAAGGGGGCGTTCAACAGCCGCGAGGTCTTTGATTCGGAATTTGGATCAGAATACAGGTGGGGGATGCACCGATCTTTTATCCGGTGCATTCGATCTTAAGGACGCGGGCGATAATCACCCGGCCTTGCTTTTAAGGATTTTCCACCGCGGCTTTTGAAACGGTTGGCTTCTGTCCAACGCCCTCTTTGAACGGGAATGACCTGGCGGCGCCGTCAGCCGCGAAGGTGTCGGATCGGAGTTTCGCCGAACCGCGAAACAAGAGTCCCTGAAAGGGGACTTCCGGGGGCGTATTAGGGACCATGGAAAAAGACCAAACCGCGGCGGCCGGCAAGACTCCATCTGACACAAGCCTAAGCACCCAGTGGAAGGCCGTATGCGGGCTTCTGAGGGCCGAGATCGGAGAGGCGGCTTACCAAAGCTGGCTCAAACCGATGACCGTCCGCGAGGTTGTCGACGGTGAACTGAGGATTTCCGTGCCGACGCGTTTTATGCGCGATTGGATCATCGCCCATTATCTGGACCGGCTTTGCGAGTTATGGGCGGACGAAAACGCCGCAGTCAAAAGCGTCGACGTCTACATCCAATCCGAACGCGAGATGGAAACGGCTCCATCGAGGAAAAAAACATCTTCCGGCGATGCCGGCTCTTCGGGGAACGGCGGCTCCAAAGATTACCGCGTCGACATCAGCGCTCCCCTGGATCAACGCTACACCTTCGAGCAGTTCGTCGTCGGCAAGCCAAACGAGTTTGCCTACGCTGCCGCCCGGCGTATCGCCGAAGCCTCGAAGGTGGTTTTCAATCCGCTGTTCCTTTATGGCGGCGTCGGCCTCGGCAAGACCCATTTGATGCAAGCCATCGCCTGGCACATCCGCGAACGCACACCGGACCGGACCGTCATCTATCTGTCGGCGGAAAAGTTCATGTACCGGTTCATCCGGGCGCTGCGCGAAAAGAACACCGTTAATTTCAAGGAACAGTTCCGTTCCGTGGACGTGCTGATGATCGATGACGTGCAGTTCATCAGCGGCAAGGAATCGACCCAGGAAGAATTCTTCCACACTTTCAATTCCCTGGTTGACCAGGGCCGTCAGATCGTCCTTTCCGCCGATAAATCGCCATCCGACCTGGAAGGCATGGAAGAACGGCTGATTTCACGCCTCAATTACGGCCTCGTCGCCGACATTCACGCCACGACGTATGAATTGCGTCTCGGCATCCTGCATTCCAAGGCCGAGAAAATATCGATGGAGATTCCGCAAAAGGTCCTGGAATTCCTGGCCCACAAGATCACCGCCAATGTCCGCGAACTGGAAGGCGGCCTCAACCGGGTCGTCGCCCATGCCCAACTGGTCGGCCGCGAAATCTCCCTGGAAGCTACCCAGGACGTGCTCCATGACCTGCTGCGTGCCAACGACCGCCGGGTCACCATCGAGGAAATCCAAAAGCGCGTCGCCGTGCACTTCAACATCCGCGTTTCCGACATGCATTCGGCCCGCCGCGCACGTTCCGTCGCCCGGCCCCGTCAGGTGGCGATGTATCTGGCCAAGCAGTTGACAGCCCGATCGCTACCGGAAATCGGCCGTAAATTCGGCGGCCGCGACCACACCACGGTGATGCACGCGGTCAAGAAGGTCGATGAACTCCGCGAGCAGGATTCTTCCTTCGCCGAGGACGTTGAACTGCTGCGCCGCATGCTCGAGGGATAAGACCAAGGATCAACGACAAAGACCCCTCCACGGCGCCGTTTCCAAGGCCGTTTTGAGCCCCTTTCCAGGGCTTTTTTTGAGCCCTTTCCGGGGTCGAAAATGGTTACGATTCAAGGTCCTTATGCTATAATACGACGCTCTTTAGGGGGGCCTGTTTCGGGCCCTTTCCGGGGACTTCAAAATGACCCGGATGCGCCGGCGAAAAATCATACTAAAGGCTTGAAATTACATCATGAAATTGACTATTGAGCGGGTTGTTTTGTTGAAGGCCTTGAGCCATGTACAAAGCGTTGTCGAGCGCCGCAACACGATCCCGATTCTGTCAAATTTGAAGTTGGAAGCCGGTGACGGAAAACTGTCGCTGAACGCCACCGATATGGACCTCGATATCATCGATCAGGTGGATGCCGAAATTTCTACCCCGGGGGCGACCACGGCGCCGGCCCATACCCTTTATGAAATCGTCCGTAAGCTGCCCGAGGGCTCGCAAGTGGAACTTGACGCCGACGGCGAAGGACAACTGCAATTGACCTCCGGACGCTCGCGCTTTTCCCTCGCCTGCCTGCCCACCGATGATTTCCCGGTCCTGTCCGGCGGCGACATGGGCCATGAGTTTTCCCTGTCGATGGCCGAGATCCGGGCCCTGATCGACAAGACCCGGTTCGCCATTTCCACCGAAGAGACCCGCTATTACCTGAACGGTATCTATCTCCATGCCGCCGAGCGCGACGGGGTGGCGGTGCTGCGCGCGGTGGCCACCGACGGCCACCGGCTGGCCCGCGTCGAATGCCCGTTGCCCGACGGTGCCGCCGGGATGCCCGGCGTCATCGTGCCGCGCAAGACCGTGACCGAGCTTCGCAAACTGATCGATGAGACAACCGACGATATCGCCGTTGGATTATCGGAAACCAAGATCCGCTTTTCCTTTGATAACGCGGTGCTGACGTCGAAGCTGATCGACGGCACGTTTCCCGATTACCAGCGTGTCATTCCGGAAGGAAACGACAAGAAGATGGAAATCAACGCCAAGGTCTTCGCCGATGCCGTTGACCGGGTGTCCGCCATTTCCAGCGAGAAATCGCGCGCCGTGAAGCTGAACCTCACCAACGACAACCTGACGCTTTCGGCGTCGAGCCCCGACGACGGCAACGCCACCGAAGAGGTCGAGGCTTCCTACCAGGGCGAGGAATTGGAAATCGGGTTCAACGCCGCCTATTTACTCGATATCACCCGCCAGATCGAAGGTTCGAACGCCAGGCTTTTGCTGGCCGACGCCGCTTCGCCGACGATTCTCAGCGAAGTCGATGACGCCAGCACGCTTTACGTTCTTATGCCCATGCGAGTGTAAGGGAACGCCCTGTTGGGATCACAAGGATTGGCCACTCTGGATATTCCAGCCGCCACCCGGGAGAAGGCCACCTTGGCCCCCGGCAACGGTGGCTATGCGGTCAAGCGGCTGACGTTGACGGACTTCCGTTGTTACCGCCATCAACGCCTGGAGGCC
This sequence comes from Alphaproteobacteria bacterium MarineAlpha3_Bin3, assembly GCA_002938075.1. Taxonomy (GTDB): domain Bacteria; phylum Pseudomonadota; class Alphaproteobacteria; order Rhodospirillales; family Casp-alpha2; genus Casp-alpha2. The sequence goes on along the minus strand of PTLK01000096.1, from coordinate 1,237 downwards.
GACAAAGGCCCCGTCGTGTTGACCGGACCCAATGGCGCCGGCAAGACCAACCTTTTGGAAGGGCTGTCGTTCCTGGTTCCCGGGCGCGGGCTCCGGCGGGCCAAGCTTTCCGACGTCGTCCGCCGCCAACAGGGAAATAGCGCGCCCTCTGGTTCCTGGGGCGTCGCGGCGAGCGTTCATTCGCCCCGAGGCGAGGTTGAGATCGGCACTGGTTTTGAAGCCGGCCGGGCGGGCGGCCGGGACAAGCGGATCGTCAGGGTCGACGGCGAGACGGTGAAAAGCCAGGCCGTCCTGGCCGAACACCTGAGCGCCCTTTGGCTGACGCCGCAAATGGACCGGCTGTTCCTCGAAGGCCCCGGGTCCCGGCGCCGGTTCCTAGACCGTTTGGTGTTCGATTCCGACCCGGCGCACCTGGGCCGCGTCAACGCCTATGAACACGCCATGCGCGAACGCATGGCCCTGCTCCGCGCCAACGGCGATAAGGCCTGGGTCGAGACTCTGGAGGATACCATGGCGACCCGCGGCGTGGCGGTGGCCGCCGCCCGGCTCGAGGCAACGCGGCGCCTCGGCGAACAACTGAAGGAATCAACAGGCGCTTTCCCCCGGGCTTCCGTCGAGGCCGCCGGCACGGTCGAGGATTGGCTAAGGGAAGGCCCGGCGCTGGCGGCGGAAGACAGGCTCAGGGCCGCGCTCGCGGCCCGGCGCGCCGACGACGTGGCCGAAGGCCGGGCAGCCATCGGGCCGCACCGCAGCGATTTGAAGGTCCTGCATCTCGGCAACGGCCGGCCGGCGGCGCTTTGTTCGACCGGCGAACAGAAGGCGCTCCTGGTGGCGTTGGTATTGGGGACGGCGAAAATGCGCGCCTACGAGCAGGGAACGGCGCCGCTGTTTCTTCTCGACGAAATCGCGGCCCATTTGGACGAAATCCGCCTACAGGCGCTGTTCGACGAAATTTCGGGCCTCGGCGCCCAGGTGTGGCTGACCGGCACCGACGCCGGCTTGTTCGCGCCCCTGGCCGGGCGGGCGCAGTTTTTCGCCGTCAACGACGGCACGGTAACACCCCAGGATAGTGGATAAAATCTAACCTATGGACCCCATACGATCCCCTATCCCAGTTTCTCGGCAGGAGAGCACCCGTAGGCGATGCGGGGCCATCGTTATGGGGGCTCGACGCCCCGAGAAGCCGGGATAGGGGATCGTATGGGGTCCATAGGTTATATTTTATCCACTATCCTGG
>PTLK01000095.1 GCA_002938075.1 Alphaproteobacteria bacterium MarineAlpha3_Bin3 | reverse complement strand
CATTAGGAAGGGTGTGTTAACCCGTTCACAGACCGATAGTCCGGTTTCCTGTTAACGTTTACCGATCAATCAAACCGTGGCAACTTTTGGTGGTTTTTGGTATAGTCCAGGCGCTTGACGGCGTCATTCGGGGGAGGAATCGAATGGGTGTTCCGAAGCCAGTTTTTCTCGTTAAAAGGTTCGCCACCACAATCCTGATCGTTGCGGCCACGTTTGCTGCCGCCGACGTGGCACTCGCCACCGAAGGCCCCACCCTGCCACCAGCCGAATACAAGCCGTTGCCCGTCGGCACGAAGGTCAATTACGACACATGGGGGTACACCGTCAAAAGAAGCGATGGCTTCAAGACAGTCGTTCAAACTTCGAAAACGAATAATTGGTTCACAACTGTGTTTTCATATCAGGGTGGAGTGGGGCTACATTTCGATTATACAGAAAACACATCTTTAGGTTTGGGGTATCGTTTCTTTGGTTCAAGTGATGCCAAGTTTGATGACGGAACTGATAAGGTTAAGGCAGAGTATTCTTCTCATATTATATCAGTTGGACTAGTCCATCGTTTTTGACGTTCCTCTCTTTTTGGAAGGGAGGGGAGTGATGCCAAGACGAAGGCGGGCTGGCGCGACGTTCCTATACATCGGGAATTGGCCCAGACGATGACGCGGCTGATCGAGGACAGCGGAGACGGCTATGTCTTATCGGGCCTGACCGTCAATAAGTACGGTGATCGGTCAAATGCCGTGGGGAAACGCTTTGGTCGCTTGAAAAAGGAACTAGGTTTCGGAAAACAATATGTCTTTCATTCGATCCGCAAGACAGTCGTGACGATCCTGGAAAATGCTGGAGTGCCGGAGAATGTGGTTGCCGATATAGTGGGCCACGAGAAGACGACGATGACCTACGGGCTGTACTCGGGCGGGCTATCGCTGGCGGTGAAGCATGAGGCGCTAGACAAGCTGACATACTGACTTCCGCTTTACCCCCGAAAGCGGACCTTTCGATCGACCTGGCTTCGCCACCACACGGCAGCCTCGGTTTTCCACAACATATTGAAGTTATCCCCGTATTTCACACTGCATTTAGCTTGCAGGGGTACGCGGTAAGGGTGTATATTCGTGTGAGAATAAGGCTCTGGGGATTGTGAACGTGTACGCCTTGTTCTGTTTATTCTCCGGTGAGGGAGCGCCGTAGCCATGTGGCTGCCGCTCCTTTTTGCGTTAAGGGGAAAAGTGAATGTTTTTAACCGCACAAAAAGCCGCTGAAAAATTAGGTATCAACGTGGCCCAATTCCACCGTTGTGTAGAACGCGGCGAAATTCCCCCGGCGTGTTTAAACACCCGCCCTAAAATGTGGAATGACTCGCAGTTGGATAGCATCGGGGGAAATTCTAGCGTACCAATATCAGACCCGTTGATGGAGCGTATCCTTGGAAATTAAAATGAAATACCTCGATAAAATCGGCTTCTATCACTACTACCGGAGGGGTGGTAAACGCTGGCCCCTGAAGGGGGAGCCTGGTTCAAGAGGGTTCCTTGAGGATTGGCGGATTGCCGAGGCTGAATATCTCGGGACTACACCGTTCGGCGTGAAAGAATCCTTCAATGAAATCGCGGATAGATACCTTGTTTCCCCCGAGTTTAACGACCTCGGCGCCGGAACCCAAAAGAACTACCGCGTTTACATCAAGCAACTGAGGCGGGATTTCGGGCCGTCACCTATCGGGGACATCAAGCGCAAGCATATCAGAGCCTACCGTGACGGAATCGCGGAACGAAAGGGGGCGGCGAACCAGTCCGTCAGGGTGATGATGGCACTCATGGCATGGGCCATTGACGCCGACCTGATAGAGATAAACCCCGCCGCCAACATCAAGGAATTAAAGGGGAGTGAATATTTACCCTGGCCCGACCCGCTGATTGAGAGGTTTTTCAAGGAAGCCCCGAAGGAACTGGTTTGGGCCTTCGCCGTTGGCCTTTTCAGCGGCCAGCGCAAGGGCGACGTTCTGAAAGCCAAGTGGAAAGACATTGAGGACGGGACCATTCATTTCGTCCAACAAAAGACAGGCGCGGAGGTCTGGGTGCCGATCCTTCCCGAACTTGAAACCATTCTGAAATCCATTCCCAGGCGGTCACTTCATATTCTGACGACCAAGACGGGGCGGGTGTGGACAAAATCGAATTTTGACAGCACCTTCAAGCGGTGCCTGGATGATTTGGGAATTGGCGAATATGTCTTTCACGGCTTGAGAAAGAACTTTCTTGAGATGGCGGCGGAAGCTGGCGGGACGAACGCGGAGATGAAATCCTGGTCGGGCCATACGTCGAACACGATGGTTGACCACTACATAAAACGGGCCGACAGGAAACGATTGGCGAACGCCATGAAGGCAAAAGTGCTAAAAAGTGCTAAATGAGACTGGAAACTGGCGCTCACCGTAGGGTGGGTTTAAGGACAAGTTAACCGTGCCCCCTTGTCCGGCGGGGATTGATCGAAGCCCCGGTTTGAGCTAACAAACGCCTACGCACGTTGATGGAAAAAAGGGAGGCACCCCCATAGTGGCAATGGAAACGCCGGTCTGCGATTTCGGCTGGAAAGCGCTGGATTTCAGCCTCAAGGGCACCGACGCCAAGACCTATACCCTGGAAGACATCCGCGGGCCCCGGGGCACGCTGGTGATGTTCATCTGCAACCATTGCCCTTACGTCAAGGCGATCCTCGACCGCCTGGTGCGCGACGCCAAGGAGTTGCAGGATTCTGGGATCGGCGTCATCGCCATCATGGCCAACGACCCCAACGAATACGCCGAGGATTCCTTCGACAACATGGCCGTCGTCGCCGGCGACAACGGCTTCACCTTTCCCTACGTGATCGACGAAACCCAGGACGTCGCCCGCGCCTATGACGCCCGGTGCACGCCGGACTTCTTCGGCTTCAACGCCGAGCTTGAGCTGCAATACCGCGGCCGCCTGGACGCGTCCGGCAAGGAGGCGGCGGCGCCGGACGCCCGGCGCGAGCTTTTCGAGGCCATGGCCCAGGTAGCGGAAACCGGAAAAGGCCCGGCCCAGCAGACCGCCTCCATCGGTTGTTCCATCAAGTGGCGGGAATAACCGGCTAATTCCGTTATCCCGCGTTTGCCTTCCCGCCCAGGCGGGACTATTTTAGCCCCCGATTCGGCCCCCCGGCGGCGTTTCAGGGCGGCAGGAAGCTGATTTCCGGAGTTCACCCGTGGCCGAAAAAACCGAAGACGACATCCTGTTCCGCGAGATCGACGAAGATCTGCGCCAGGACGAGTTCCAGAAGCTGTGGAAAGCCTACGGCAAGTACGCGCTCGCCGGCGTCGTGGTCCTTGTCCTCGGCGTCGCCGGTTTCAAGGGCTGGCAGAGCTACGACATCTCGGCCCGCGAGGCCCTGGGCGTCCGGTTTCAATCCGCCGCCGACCTGGTCACCGCCGGCAACACCGACGAAGCCCTGAAGATGTTTTTCGAAATCGCCGAGGACGGCGGCGGATACCAAATGCTGGCGCGCTTCAACCAGGCGCGGATTTATGCCCGTCATGGTGATGCCGGCGGCGCGGCGGCGGCCTACCGGGCGCTGGTCGGGGACGGGGCCATCGATTCCCTTTACCGGGACCTGGCGGTGATTTTGGGCGCCTATCAGGAACTGAACGATCCCAGCGCCGATTTGCCGGCGCTGGCCAAGCGGCTCGAACGCCTGAGGGCCGAGAACAGCCCCTGGCGCTACAGCGCCGGCGAGATTTCCGGCCTTTTGGCCCGCCGCGCAGGCGACCGGGCCAAGGCCAAGGAGCTGTTCCAGGGCCTGGCCAACGACCCTCGGGCGCCGCAAGGGGTTCGCGCCCGGGCCCAGGAAATGCTATCCATTATCGGCAAGTAAGGTCCGGGGCGATGATCAAACGGCAAACAAAATCAGGCGTGTTAAGGGGCCCGGGAACCTTCTCTGGCGTCTTCCCGGGCGCCTTTCCGGGCACCGCCCTGTTGCTGGTCTTGTTGCTAGCCGGGGCCCTCGGCGGCTGCTCGACGGTGACCGGCTGGTTTTCGGATGCTAAAGAACCGCCGCTGCCCGGCGACCGGATTTCGGTGCTCCTCCATCAGCGCACACTGAGCCCCGATCCGGAGCTGGCCGACGTGCAGGTCCTCCTGCCGGCGCCCGAACCCAACGCCGATTGGCCGCAATCGGGGGGCTATCCCAATCATGCCATGCATCACATGATGGTGCCCGAAACCCTGTCGAAGGCCTGGTCCGTCGATATCGGCGACGGCGTCGACGACGATGTGCGGCTGTCGGGTTCTCCCGTGATCGCCGGCGGGCGGGTCTATGTCATGGATTCCACTTCCGTGGTCAACGCCTTCGACACCAAGGACGGCAACCGCCTCTGGGAAACCGACCTAACCCCCGACGAAGAGGACGAAGGCCATATCTCCGGCGGCCTGGCGTACGATCAGGACCGCCTTTTCGTCAGCACCGGGTTCGCCCAGGTGATCGCGCTCGACGCCGAAACCGGGGCCGAAATCTGGCGTGAAAGGGTCAGCGGCCCGTCCCGCGCCGCGCCGACGGTGCGCGGCGGGCGCGTCTTCGTGGTCACGGTGGACAACCGGCTGTTCGCCATCAATGCCGAAAACGGCGCCGGCCTGTGGACACACAGCGGCATTTCCGAAACCGCCAGCATCCTCGGCAGCGCCAGCCCCGCCGTCGGCGGCGGCGTCGTCGTCGTTCCCTATACCTCGGGCGAACTGGTGGCGTTGAAGACCACCAACGGCCGGGTTCTGTGGCAGGAAAGCCTGGCGTCGGTCAAGCGCACCGACGTGGTGTCCAACCTGGCGCATATCCGTGGCCGCCCGATGATCGACCGCGGCCGGGTCATCGCCATCAGCCACGGCGGCCTGATGGCGGCCATCGACTTGCGCAGCGGCCGGCGGCTGTGGCAGAAGGATATCGGCGGCCTGCAAAGCCCCTGGGTCGCCGGCGATTACATATACGTGATCACCAACGACGCCGAAATCGCCTGCGTGTCGCGCCAGGACGGCCGCATCCAATGGGTCCGCGCCCTGCCGCGTTACGAAGACCCGGAGAACCAGGAAGACCCGATCATCTGGACCGGGCCGCTACTGGCCTCGGACCGGCTGATCATCGCCGGCTCCCACGGCAAGGCGATGGCGATCTCGCCCTATACGGGCCGCTTCCTGGGTACCGTGGAAATGCCGGACGGGGTTTCGGTGCCGCCGGTGATCGCCGGCGGCAGCATCTATTTCCTCGCCGACGACGCCGAACTGGTGGTCTACCGGTAACCGCCGTCAGTCTCTGGCAGAGCAAAATGGCCCAAGTTCATGTTTTTCACCGTCGCTGTCATCGGCCGTCCCAATGTCGGGAAATCGACCCTTTTTAACCGCCTGACCGGAAAGCGGCTGGCCATCGTCGACAATATCCCGGGCGTCACCCGCGACCGCCGCGAGGGCGACGGCGGCATCGCCGGGCTCGACTTCACCGTCATCGACACCGCCGGGTTGGATGACGCAGGCGACGGTAGCCTCGAGGCCCGCATGCGCGAACAGACCGAGCGCGCCTTGGACGATGCCGACGTGGCGCTGTTCCTGATCGACGCCCGGGCCGGCGTCACGCCCCTGGACGAGCACTTCGCCGACTGGCTGCGCCGGCATGAAACGCCGGTGATCGTCGTCGCCAACAAGTGCGAGGGCGGCGCCGGCCAAGGCGGCCTTTTGGAAACCTATGGATTGGGCCTCGGCGACCCGGTCGCGTTGTCGGCCGAACACGGCGAGGGCCTGGACGGGCTTTACCAGGCGCTGTTGCCCTTCGCGTCCCCCGGGGACGGCGAAGAAACCGACGCCGGGGGCGAAGCGGCCGACGACGCCTGGAAAACGAAGTCCCTGAAATTAGCCATCGTCGGGCGGCCAAACGCCGGCAAGTCGACCATCATCAACAAGCTGTTGGGCGACGAGCGCATGCTGACCGGGCCCGAGGCTGGCATCACCCGCGATTCCATCTCCGTCTCCTGGGACTGGGAAGGCCACCCCATCCGCCTGATCGACACCGCCGGCCTGCGCCGCAAGGCCCGGGTCACCGGCAAGCTGGAGGGGCTGTCGGTCGGCGACGCGCTCAGGGCCATCCGCTTCGCCGAGGTCGTGGTGCTGACCGTCGACGCCACCTTAGGACTCGAGAAACAAGACCTTTCGATCGCCAGATTGGTGATCGAGGAAGGCCGGGCGCTGGTATTAGCGGTCAACAAATGGGACCTGGCCAAGGACCGCAAAGCGGTGATGTCGGGCATCGAGGACCGGCTGATGACGTCCTTGCCGCAGGTCCGCGGCATCCCCGTCATCCCATGCTCGGCAAAGACTGGCAAGGGCATGGACAAGCTGCTGCCGGCGGTGTTTTCGGTCTACGAGACCTGGAACCGCCGCGTCGAGACCGGGGAACTAAACCGCTGGCTCGAGGCCATGACCGAGGCCCATCCGCCGCCCGTCGCCAAGGGCCGGCGCATCAAGATCCGCTACATGACCCAGGCCAAGACCCGGCCGCCGACGTTCATCGTCTTCGCCAGCCGTAAGGACGCGCTGCCGGAAAGTTACGTGCGTTACCTGATCAACGGGCTCCGCGAAAGCTTCGACCTGCCGGCGGTGCCGATCCGCATCCACCTCCGGGCCGGCAAGAACCCGTATGTTAAGAGCAAGAGGAAGGGTAAAGGGAAGGGCTAGGGCGGCAGCAAGGCATTCTTGGAAAAACCCAAGCCTCAATTTAAAGGCCGCCGGGACGGCTCTTTATAGAGGGGCTGAGGGCTCCCCGTTTTTTCACGGTGGGTAAGGGTCGGTATCGGTCGGCATCCGGTGTGCAAACGGTAGGCATCGGGTGGACATTTGGTGGTTATCGGGTACTTGTCGGGTGGCTGGGGGGGGTTGTTGTTTATCCCGAAAATCCCCCGGCAATTAGCGGCGAACAAGCTTTTCCAAAGAACACAGACACCCTTCCCCGTTTCGGCGGGAATCGGACCGGCGGGTTGGCCGTTACCTCCTATTCACGATGTCAAAGAGCGATATTTAAATAAAGAACAAAAGATGAATATAAGTTCGTCCGCCGGGATTTTCAATGGGGCGGGCCGATTAACCGAAAGTCCGCCCGCCTCCCGAAGT
>PTLK01000094.1 GCA_002938075.1 Alphaproteobacteria bacterium MarineAlpha3_Bin3 | reverse complement strand
ACCTCCTCCGTAATCTTGGGTGACGGGTTTGCGTTCGGTCAAGGCCTTTTCGTTGGAACCTATCCTTGATGTTTGCCGGGCTCGAGGGCATGGGCGGGCAGGGAGTGCCCCAACGGTCTAAAGGCCCCCCCGGTCACCAGTTGATTTGCGTCTGCATTAGCCGCCGCTACTAATTCTCCCGCTTCCCGAATGCCGCCCTCCATTCTCCGGCCAGCCGCTGCGCCTCCGTAATCTGGGCGGCGGTCATTTTCCTGGCCAGGAAGTCGCGGTCACGCACGGAATTGCGGCGTTTCCTGCCCGGCGGGTGGCGCGAGGCCGCGAGGTCGAACCACTTATGCGCCTGCACATAGTCCTGCGCAACGCCGTCGCCGTTGCCGTACATCATACCGAGGTTATTCAGGGCTTCGGCGAAGTCTTGCTCGGCGGCCCGTCGCCACCAATTCACCGCCTTCGTGTAGTCCTGCGCCGTGCCGCGGCCTTTGTAGTACATTAAGCCGAGGTTGAATTGCTCGAAGGGATTGCCCTGCTTAGCGCCTTTCTCAGCGGCTTCAAAAGCGGGTTTGAAGACAAAGCCGACGATTATAGATAGGAAGCCTTTCATTCCCATATGTAATATCTCGTTGGCTAAGTCTTAAAAAGGTTTTCTCAACAGAGTATTCCGCGAGCCCCATTGTCGGGACCCCAATCCTCACCTGCATGTCCCCTCCTGGCTAGGAACAGAAGTCACGGGCCCAGACGCTTCACGACCGCTTTTGGGTGAACAGCAGACATCTGGTGCCATAATGTCCGCTCTACCCCGCAGAGCGGACCAATTTCAGGACCGGCGCTAAAGTCCGGTCCTGACCCGAAGCGGACATTTCAACTCCAATCCTATCCCTGCATTAAGTCCCCTGCCCCGGCGGACGCACCAGGAAGCACCCGTTGATACGCCAGCGGCCATCAACCCGGACCATCGGATACAGCGCCATCACAAACTCGCCTTGCGGCCCCATAACCAGTACGCGCTGCACCCATTGGCCATCCACCGACTTGAGGTCCAGAAATTCGAGCCGACGCGGCCGGTACACCGGACGATATAGCGCCGCAACCATTGCTAGGAACGTGCTGGCGTCGCCAAATTGGGCACGGATGGTTGGCGACGCGAATGAGAAGGCCGCAACTGCGTCGTCCCGACGGAAGGCCGAAATCTGGCCTTCAATCACGGAAATAATCTCGGCCTGAACCGCCGCATCGGGTTTTACCACGTCTTCTCCGACCGCCGTCATCGGCAAGAGCAACAAGGTAATCAGGATTATCAAACGGCCCATACGGCCCTCATCAATCAGGTTTTCCAGAGTTTAAGCCGACTTTTCCCAGATAAGTTCCAAGTTCGCGGAAATCGTACTTCGATTCAGCCGCCAAGGGAAAGCAGACATACCGAAGCCCAATGTCCGTTTTGAATCGTATAGCGGATCAATTTCAGGGCTGGCGTTAGGGTCCGCTTTTGATGCGGTGGACGGCTCCCATCACCGGGCGGCGGCGCGGGGCGAAAGGGGTCGCGGCGTTGCTTCAGGAGGCGATAAGCGTCTCGATGATCACCACTTCCTTAGCCTCCAGACGGAAATGGAAGACATCGAGATCTTCGCGCATGTGCTCGGCGTCGGTGGTCCCGGTAAGGGGCACCATGCCGACATCGATGGCGAACCGGAAAACGATCTGGCTGGCGGTCCGACCGTGGCGTTCGGCCATTCGAATCAGTTGGCGGTGGGCCGTCACCTTGCGATTGGCCGTGAGCAGCGAGAAACCCTGATAGACCACTCCGTTGGCGGCGCAGAACTGGCGGATACGCCGGCCCCAACCCTGGGCGGCGTGACATCGGTTCTGAACGAAGCGGGGCCGAACCCGCGCCTCTTTGTAAAGACTCTGGAACTGTTTGAGAGTGACGTTGCTGATGCCGAGCAGGCGCGCCCGGCCGCTCGAGTGAATCGCTTCCATGGCGCGCCAGGCCGCCCAGTCATCAGGACCCAGACCCGCCCGGCTCGTAGGGCCGTGAAGCACATAGGAGTCGATGACGTCGGTTCCTAAATGCTCGAGCGAGCGCGCGAACGATTGCGCGACCTGGTCCGGTATGGGAGCCTTGGAGTCATAGGGCAGGCGATGATCCTGCCCACGGCGGAAGGTGAACTTGGTCTGTAGGAATAGATCGTCCCGCGCCACCAGACCGCTTTCCACCGCATCCCGGATGCCACGCCCGACCCCGGCTTCGTGATAATGTTTGCGCTGATTCGCGGTATCGATGCCGCGAAATCCCTGTCCAAGGGCGAGCGCGGTCAAACGGGCCGTCTCGTCCTCCTTCCAGGCGGTGCCATAGAAAAAGCGGGGAACCCGAACCCCGTCGATCATCATCGTCCGGTCCGGCATCGCAGTCTCCTATTCGCAGCCCACGGGCAGGCACATGTGATCGGTATTCATAGCATCGGGGCGCCCTCAACAACGAGATCGACGACGAGGTCGGCAAAAGAAAACCCCGCCGAAGCGGAGCCAAGGTTCCGGTGATGTCCGCTCACCCCCAGACAGCAGACCAATCTCAGGGCTGGTGTTTATGTCCGGTCCCGAGCGGACGCGCAAAGCTAAGTTCATGGCCGTCCGGATCAGTGATGTGGAAGTAACGTTCGCCCCATTCCGCGTCTCTGGGTTTTGTATCGGGTTTAAGTCCTTCGGTGATGGCGTGATGGTAAAGCGCGTCCACGTCGGTGACGTGGAAGATGGCACGACCCCACCACGACCACTGGCGATCGACCGGCTGGGTCGTGAGGTTGAGATAGCCGGTGCCGACGCGGAAGCTGGTGAACTCGTCCTCGGCGCCACCGTAAGCCACGTCGAAGCCAAGGGTTTGATAAAAACGTACCGCTTGCTCCATGTCGTGGGTGGCCAGGGTGATAGCGTTGATGGATTCAATCATCGGCTTTTCCAGATCGGTCGCCGTTCTTAGCACGGACCACCCCTGGTTGCCATCGAAGGCCCCTGCTGAAAAGAACTGTTTTCCGTACGAGGTAAATGTCCCCTCCTGGCTATGAGCGGACGTTCCGGGGGCCGTTGATTTTCGTCTGCTCTAAGGGGTTGGCGGGCGTTTCGCGGGCGACGTGCGCGAGACGGTGTGCAAGGCGCTCGTGTCTCTTATGGGTGAGGGAGGGTGAGGCTGTCGGGGGATCAGTGCCCGGCCGCGGCCGGGGCGTCGTCGGCCAGCACGAAATGGCGCGAGCAATAGGGGCAGACGATCCCGCCCTCGTCACCGATCTTCAGGTAGACCATGGGATGGCCCATGTCTCCGCCACCGCCGTCACAGCCGACGGTAGCCGTGTTGACCTCGATCTGATCCGTGTCCGCCATTCAGCTATACTCTCAAGATCGTTGACCGATCCTTGCACCGGATGATACCGATTGCCGCCGGACAATCAATCGCCGCCTAATGCCTGATCTAAGAGAACGTGGATGCCCTCGGACAAGTCTGCCGCCGCGCCGGATGGCGCCCCCGAATTCGCCGTCGAGACCGTCGGCCTGTCGAAGACCTATGCCTCCAGCGGCGACGGCCAGGGAACGGAGGCGCTGAAGGACGTGTCGCTGTGCATTCCCCGAGGCTCCTTCTTCGGACTTCTGGGCCCCAACGGGGCCGGCAAGTCGACGCTGATCAACATCCTCGCCGGCCTCATCATCAAGAATTCCGGCGAGGCCCGGATCTGTGGCCACGACATCGAGAAGGACATGCGCCAGGCGCGGCTGTCGATCGGCATCGTGCCGCAGGAATTGAACATCGACCCTTACTTCACGCCGAGGGAGCTGTTGGAGGTGCAGGCCGGGTTCTACGGGCTCAGAAAGTCCGAGCGCCGTACCACCGAGGTTCTCGACGCCGTCGGCCTGGCCGACAAAGCGGACGCCTATGCGCGGTCCCTTTCCGGCGGTATGCGCCGCCGCCTGCTGGTCGCCAAGGCCATGGTCCATTCGCCGCCGGTGCTGGTCCTGGACGAGCCGTCGGCCGGCGTCGATGTCGATTTGCGCCGCCGGATTTGGGATCGGGTCAAGGAAATGAACCGCCAGGGCACCACCGTTCTGCTGACCACCCATTACCTGGAGGAAGCGCAGGCGCTCTGTGATACCATCGCCATCATCGACCACGGCCGGTTGATCGCCAGCGAGTCGACGGAAAGCCTGGTCCGGCGCATCGACACCAAGGAAATGACGGTGACCCTGGACCGCGAGATCACGGAAGTGCCGGCCGGGCTCAAGCCCTACAACGTCGAGTTCAAGACCGGGCGTGAGCTCAAGTTCTCCTATCCGCCGTCGAAGACCCATTCCGGTAAAATCCTGGAGGCCCTTTCGGCGGCGGGGCTCGGCATCGTCGATTTGACGACCCGGGAGGCGGAACTGGAGGACATCTTCCTCAGCCTCACCGGCGGCACGGAACGGGACGGTGAATAACCGGGCCCGGGCCGGCAAGGGGTTGCTGGCGGCGCTATTGGCGGCAATTCTGTTCGCCGCCGCCTGCGCCCCGATCGTTCGGCCGCCGGGGGAGCCCATCAACCGGCCGCTTTTGGCGGGTGATTTTTTTCATACCGCCGACGGCCTGGTGCTGCCGGTGAAAAGCTGGCGGCCGCAAAAGGACCCGCCCCGGGCGGTCCTCATCGCGCTGCACGGGTTCAACGATTATTCCAATTTCTTCGCCGCGCCGGGCACCTTCCTCGCCACCCGGGGCATCGCGTCCTATGCCTATGACCAGCGGGGGTTCGGGGCCGCGCCGGGACACGGGCTGTGGCCGGGGATCGACGCGTTGATCGCCGATTTGAAGACCTTTGCCGGCCTTGTCCGGGACCGTCATCCGGGGACGCCGATTTACCTGTTGGGGGAAAGCATGGGCGGCGCCGTGATCATGGTCACCATCGCCGACGGGGACGCCCCCGAAGCCGACGGGATCATTCTCGCGGCGCCCGCCGTTTGGGGGCGCGTCACCATGCCCTGGTATCAGCGCCTGGCGCTATGGATCGGCGTCCGCCTGATGCCGGGGGCCGAAGTCACGGGTCAGGGGCTGAAGATCACGCCGTCGGACAACATCGAGATGCTGAAAGCGCTCGGCCGCGACCCGCTGGTCATCAAGGCGACCCGCGTCGACGCCATTTACGGGCTGACCAACCTGATGGACCGGGCGCTGGAACTGTCCGCCCGGCTGAAAGGCCCGGCGCTGATCCTTTACGGTCAAAAGGACGAGATCATCCCCAGGAAACCGACCCAAATCATGCTCGACCGCCTGCCGGCGGCCGTTTCTGGAGGCCCCCGCCTCGCCGTCTACGAAGACGGCTTTCACATGCTGTTGCGTGATTTGCAGGCCGAGACCCTGTGGTGGGACATCGCCCACTGGATCATCGATCCCGTCTCGCCATTGCCGTCGGGCGCCGAAAAGGGGGCGCGGAAACGCCTCGCCTCAGGGGTGGCGAAAAGCGGCGAAAGGGCGGGGAAATAGGGCGGGCCTAAGGCTTTGCCGCCACCGTCCGAGGGGATTGACCTTGGCCGAAAACCGGCGTTCATTGGGCGCCTGATGATCGACAAACGCATCCCAACGCCCGCCGAGGCGGTCGCCGGCGTCAAGGACGGCGACATGGTGTTGATTTCCGGTTTCGGCGAAGCCGGCAACCCGACGGAGTTGATCCACGCCCTCATCGACCTGGGGACCAAGGACCTGACCGTGGTCAACAACAACGCCGGCAACGGCCACATAGGCCTGGCGGCGTTGTTGGAGGCGGGGCGGGTTGCGAAGATCATCTGTTCGTTCCCGCGTTCGTCCCGGTCCGAGGTGTTCCAGGAATTGTACAGAACCGGTAAGATCGAGCTTGAGGTGGTGCCGCAGGGGACGCTCGCCGAACGGCTTCGCGCCGGCGGCGCCGGGATTGGTGGCTTTTACACCCCGACGACGGTCGGTACGCCGCTGGCCGAAGGCAAGGAGCAGCGCACCATCGACGGGCGCGAATATGTGCTGGAACACCCGATCCGGGCCGACGTGGCGTTGATCAAGGCGGAGTCCGCCGATCCCTGGGGCAACCTGACCTACCGCATGGCGGCCCGCAACTTCGCCCCAGCTATGTGCATGGCGGCCAAAACGACCATCGTCCAGGTGCGCGAAATCGTTGATCTGGGCGCCACCGACGCCGAACACGTCGTCACGCCCAGTATTTTCGTCGATCGCATCGTCGAAATCCCGGAACCGATCAGCGAAGCGGCGATCCTTCGCCAGGCCGAACGGGGGGAAAAGGCGGCCGCCCCATGACCGGCCCCTCTAATCCCATCGAAAACCCCACTCCCCATCCCGCTCTCAAACCCCCTTCCAAACCCCGGGGCCTGACCCGCGATCAGATGGCGTGGCGCGTGGCTAAGGACATCCCCGGCGGTTCCTACGTCAACCTCGGCATCGGCATGCCGGAATTGGTCGCCCTCCACCTTCCCCAGGGAAAGGAGGGCGACAACCGCCAGATCGTCTTTCATTCCGAGAACGGCATCCTCGGCATGGGCCCGCCGCCGCCGCAAGGAGAGGAAGACTTCGACCTGATCTCGGCCGGCAAGAAGCCGGCGACGGTGATCCCCGGTTCGGCGTTCTTCGATTCGGCGGATTCGTTCGCCATGATCCGGGGCGGACATATCGACATCACCGTGTTGGGGGCGTTTCAGGTTTCCGAATCCGGCGACCTGGCCAATTGGACCACCGGCGGCGTGCCGGCCGTTGGCGGCGCCATGGACCTGGCCCAGGGCGCCCGCCAAGTGTTCGTGATAACCAACCACACGACGAAAAAGGGCGAGCCCAAGATCGTCAAGGAATGCACCTATCCGTTGACCGGGGCCGGGGTGGTGACGGTAGTGTTCACCGATCTGGCGGTCATCGACGTGACGGCCAAAGGTCTTGAGGTGCGCGAGCTGGTCGAGGACCTGAGCTTCGAGGAATTACAGCAACGGACCGGGGCAAGATTGAGTCCGGGCCCCGACATTAGGCCCCTGACGGCGCCCCTGGACCCTTAACGCCAGCGGGTGTACTCTCCGGCCGCTCAAATGAACGTTAAGCACCCGTAGCTCAGTTGGATAGAGCGCTGCCCTCCGAAGGCAGAGGTCACAGGTTCGAATCCTGTCGGGTGCGCCAATTAAATCAATGGCTTAGCTGTTAATCCAGCTAGGCTTTTGTTTTTATCCCCACTA
>PTLK01000093.1 GCA_002938075.1 Alphaproteobacteria bacterium MarineAlpha3_Bin3 | reverse complement strand
TCGCCGAAGCGAAGCTCCGGCGCGCAGGCAGGCGCACCGCGCTCCTAGCCGGAAACCTCGCAGCGCCGTCGTAGGGGTACAATTTAGGTGATACAGGCCACAGGATGCGGAGGGAATGGGGAGCCCTAAATGGCGGTGTTACGCCGCCGCCTTGATCGCCGCCGCCTTGACCTTGTCGTCGACGGCGCTTTCGAACTGCTGGAAGTTTTCCTCGAAAAGCCGCCTCAGGTCCTTGGCCTGGGTGTCATAGGCGTCTTTGTCCTTCCAGGTGTTGCGTGGGTTCAACACCTCGTCCGGCACGTCGGGGCAGGCGTCCGGCACCAGAACGCCAAAATTCTCGTCCGCCGTGAACGACTCCTCGGCCAGCCGTCCGTCCAGCGCCGCATTGACCATGGCCCGGGTGTGCTTGATTTCCATGCGTTCGCCAACGCCGAAGCCGCCGCTCGACCAGCCGGTGTTGACGAGCCAGCATTTGGCGTTGTGCTTGGCCATTTTTTCGCCCAACAGCTTGGCATAGACCGTCGGGTGGCGGGGCATGAAAGGAGCTCCGAAGCAGGTCGAAAATGTCGCCTGCGGTTCCTTCAGGCCACGCTCGGTGCCGGCCACCTTGGCCGTATAACCGGACAGGAAATGGTACATGGCCTGATCGGGGGTCAACTGGCTGATCGGCGGCAACACGCCGAAGGCGTCGCAGGTCAGCATCATGATGTTGGTGGGATGGCCACCGGTGCCGGAAAGGGACGCATTGGGAATCTGTTCGATGGAATAGGACACGCGGCCGTTTTCGGTCAGCGTGGTGTCGAAGAAATCCAGTTCCCGGGTATCCGGGTCCAGGACCACGTTTTCGATGATCGAGCCGAAGGTTCGGGTGGTCTCGAAGATTTCCGGCTCCGTCTCGCGGGTCAGGTTGATGGTCTTGGCGTAGCAGCCGCCTTCGAAATTGAAGATGCCGTCCGGGCCCCAGCCATGTTCGTCGTCGCCGATCAGCGTCCGCGAACTGTCCGCCGATAGGGTCGTCTTGCCGGTGCCGGAAAGACCGAAGAAGATCGCCGAATGGCCATCCGACCCGATGTTGGCCGAACAGTGCATGGGCAGCACATCGCGGGCCGGCAGCAGGTAATTCATCACCGAAAAGATCGATTTCTTGATCTCGCCGGCGTACCCGGAGCCCCCGACCAGCACCATCTGCCTCGCCATGTTGACGACGATGAAGGTGCCCGACGTGGTGCCGTCCTGAGCCGCGTCGGCTTCCAGGCTCGGCGCCTGCAATACCGTCCACGTCGGTTTGAACCCAGGCAGCTCCTTGGGCTCGGGCTGGATGAACATGTTGCGGGCGAATAGGCTGTGCCAGGCTTCTTCGGTGACGACGCGGATCGGCAGCCGGAATTTTTCTTCGGCCCCGGCGTAGCAGTCCTGGACGAAAACGTCCCGGCCCTGCAAATGGCCCAGCATCTTGTCCAGCAGGCGCTCGAAGTTTTCTTCCGAAATGGCAACGTTGACGTTGCCCCACCAGATATCGTCCTTGGTGGAGTCTTCCTCGACGACGAAGCGGTCGTTGGGGGATCGCCCGGTATGCGATCCCGTCAATGTTACAAGCGCGCCCCCCTGCGCCAGCATGCCTTCGCCGCGGTTTAGCGATTCGGCATAGAGTTGCGGCGCCGATAGGTTCCAATAGGCGGCATTGACGTTGCTCAGGCCATGGTTGTCCAAGCCGTAACTACTGACCCTGGATCCGATATTTTGCACGGGTAGCTTCCCCTCTGAATCTTTTTTTTTACATCCCTCAGCACAAAAGATAGCCGCCAGGACCCTGACTCAACAAACATTTTTTCATTAAACGGTCATATAAAAATCGGCGACGGCAGTCACTTTCGGCGCTTGCCGCCCTTTAGACCCCGCCGGTCCAGCCCCGCAAGGCGCACCAGTTCCTCGCGAACGCCCATGCGGTCGGGAACGGGTTTATCGAATTCAAGCCGGGCCGTCCGCCCGCCACGCCTGAGGTCGAAGCCGTCGGGATCGATGCCGGTCATATTCCAGCCCTTGCCGCTTCGGCCCAAAAGGGCATTGGCGTAATGGTCCACCGCGTCCGCGTGATCGGTGTTCATGTGTTCCAGGATATCGGGTTCGGCCTTGGCGATCGCCGTCGCTGCCCGGGCGTTCGGCGTGATGTCGGCGCTTTTCAGCCAGATCGCCTTGGCGAAGCCGCCGACGAAATGGGCGCTTTCGATTCGCATCCGGAAAAAGCCGAAATCGCCGAAACCGGCATAAAGGGCGGCTTCGGGGTGCAGGGCCAGGAAACGGCGCTGGTGGCGTTTGTTCTTGGTCCGCTCGATGGAGCCTAGCATAGTGACTCGGGGGCCGGTTTGCGGGTTTTTCAGCCTCGATGTTTCCTCGAACAACAATGCCCCGCGGGAGTCCGAGTCCAGATTTCGGGTATGGTCCGACAGCTTCGAAAACAGCATCAACGGGCTCATATCGCAATCAAACGCAACCGTCACCAGCGACCCATAGGGCCAGCCGCCCCGCGATTTATGGGTTGTCGACAGCATTGCCGCCCGGGCGCGGCGGATCAGCGCCCGGACATCGGCGGCATGATCGCCCTTGGTCGGGGGCGAAGGTTGGGTTTCTCCGGTTGCGGTTTTTTTGGCCATGGCTGAGAGGGTGGCGGGGGCCGGTAACCGGCTCCGCTTTGGGTTAGGAACGTTCGAACCGGTTATAGAAATAACCGGTCAATCCCCCCAGCACCATCCAGAACAGTCCCGTCACCACCAGCGTCGTAGCGGCGAACTGGGCCGCCAACTCGGCCGGTAGGGCGCTCGGCGCGATCTCGGGATGCGGCGCGCCGACAAGATGGGGCACGATGATCAGACCGGCGCCGACCCACTTCAGCCCCACCCGGGGCTGTAACGCGATTAGCGCCAGACCGGTGATCGCCGCCGCGGCAGTCGATAACCACCAAGCCTGGCGCGCCGACAATTCGGCCGTTTGCATGCCGGGCAGTTCCGGCGGTAGCCCCAACGACGGTGAAACGAAGAAGGCGGCAAACCCGCACAATCCCCAGACGATGCCCTGGCGCCAATCCACGTGGCGTCCGCTGAGCGCAATCATGCCCGTCAGCAGGAATGCAAACCCGATGCTGGCCAGCACATCCGAGAGCAGCGTATAGGCGTTGCGCTCGAACCCGTCGGCGGGGCCCCATTCCTCTTCTTCAGCGGCGGGGGCGGTGGGCAATACCTGATGAAGGCCGTCGCCGACGGCCTCGCCCTGGTTCTCGTAGACCTCGGCGGCGAGGATCAAGGGCGTCGTTTTAATCGAATGAGCGCCCCAAATGAAAATACCTGATAGCACGCCGGCGGCAAGCGCCGTTAAAAAAATTCGTCCGAACATGACAGGTCCCCTCAGTGGCAGGGGAAGGCCATGGCGTGACGGCCGTCGTGGGCGGCGTTGTGGAGGGTTGACGGTTGGATGAAACCGACGCCCAAAATCAGGAACCCGCCGAACAAAAGCGCCAACACCGCGGGCACTACCCGGTGGGCGGCGTCAACGGCAATCCGATCCTTGAGGAGGAGGGTTTTGGTGTTCATGGTCTATGTCTCCGTAGCGGTCAAATGACAGAATCTTCACCGCTACGGTTTTACCGCCCCGCCGGAATCCCCCGTCCCATAGGTTCGCGATGACACGTGACGGCAGGTCTCCTGGCTTGCGGCTTTTCGTATCGCCCCGCCTTCCCGGTTTCCCAGTGGCATCGTGGGCGCGTCAATTCACCGCTTACAGTTGCGGGGGCAGCCACGGTTGAAAGTCCCCTCTTGGGTCGACCTCTCCGTGTTCCCTTTTAATCCCCAGGCTTTTTCACCCTTGGGGAACCGTACGAGACGACTATAAGACAGCGTCCACCAAAGCGTCAATCGCCAAGCCGGGACAGTTTTTCGTTACCACACCCTTCAAATGACTATAATTTTGCCATAAATCACCTTTAGGCATTTGCCTGAAACTCAACGGCAATCCTTCTCCGCCGCCCAAAAGGACCATTTTGATGCCCCATACCATCGCCCTCGTCGACGACGACCAGAACATCCTCGCTTCGCTTTCGGCCGCGCTTGAGGACGAAGGCTATAGCGTCGACACCTACGGGGACGGCGTCGAGGCCCTGGACGGGATCGCCCGGCGGCCCGTGGATCTGGCCATTCTCGATATCAAGATGCCGCGCATGGACGGCATGGAGCTGCTCGGCAACCTGCGCAAAAAGAACAACCTGCCGGTCATATTCCTGACCTCCAAGGACGATGAAATAGACGAAGTCATGGGTCTGCGCATGGGCGCCGACGATTACATCAAGAAACCGTTCTCCCAGCGACTTTTGCTGGAACGGATAAGGGCCGTCCTGCGCCGCCACGAACCAGGCGAAATCGAACAGGACAAGAAGGACGTCCTGCGCCGGGGGGACCTTATTCTTGATTCGTCACGCCACCTTTGCACCTGGAAGGATAAGGAGGTCAACCTGACGGTCACCGAATTCCTGCTGGTCGAGGCGCTCGCCCGCCGGCCCGGCCACGTCAAGAACCGCGATCAATTGATCGACGCGGCTTATGGGGAACATATCTACGTTGATGACCGGACCATCGACAGCCATGTCAAGCGCCTGCGCCGTAAATTCAAGAACGAGGACGAGGAATTCGCCGAGATCGAAACCCTTTACGGCGTCGGCTATCGGTATCGCGGGGGGTGATTTTATCCACTAGAACGGCATGGCACGGGGTTCGGAAAAACAGCGGAAGGATAAGAACGTACCTCGCCCCGGCGGACGCGTTTTCTCGCCGCTGACCCGGCGTATCCTAACGGTCAACGTGATTGCGCTCGCCATCCTTGTCAGCGGAATTCTATATCTCGGCGAATACCGCCGGAACCTGATCGACGCGGAACTGAAATCGCTCGGCGTTCAGGCGGGGATGTTCGCCGCCGCCCTGGGCGAAGGCGCCGTCTCCGCTCTCAGCCCCTCCGGCCAGCAACTGGTTTCTGAAATTTCCAATCAAATCGTTCGCCGGTTGGTGGAAACGACGGGAACCCGGGCCCGGCTTTTCAGCAAAAACGGATCCCTTATCGCCGATTCCCAGCGTTTGATGGGACCCGGCGGCCTGGTCAGGATCGAGGCGTTACCGCCCCCGGGCGCCGAAGGCGGGATTCTGCCCGCCGTTTTGGAGGTCTATGACCGGCTCATGCGCCGCCTGACGAGCCAGGAAGCCTTCCAGGTCTACCGCGAACAATCCCGCCAGCACGTCCGCGACTACCCGGAAGCCGTCAAGTCGCTTTTGGGCGAAAGGGCGCGCATGGTGCGAAGCACCGGGGGCGACCGCCTGATTCTCAGCGTCGCCGTGCCGGTGCAGCGTTACAAACACGTGCTTGGGGTGTTGATGCTGACCCGGGAATCGCACGCCATTGACAACGCGCTTCTCGAGGTGCGTCTGGATATCCTGAAGATTTTCGCCGTCGCCTTGGGGGTGACGGTGTTGTTGTCGATGTATTTGGCCGGCACCATCGTCCGGCCGATCCGGCGCCTCGCCACCGCCGCGGAGTTGGTGCGCCGTGACCAGGGCCGTCAGCAGACGATTCCTGACTTCGCCGGCAGAAACGACGAAATTGGCGATCTGGCGGAGAGCCTGTCGGCAATGACCAATGCCCTGTGGATTCGGATGGACGCCATCGAAAGTTTCGCCGCCGACGTGGCGCACGAGATCAAGAACCCCCTGACGTCTCTCAGGAGCGCGGTGGAATCCACAGCCCGGCTGAAAGACCCGGAACAGCAGCGCAAGCTGATGGCCATTATCCAAGATGACGTCAACCGCCTGGACAAGCTGATCAGCGACATATCCGATGCCTCGCGCCTGGATGCGGAACTGTCCCGGGCGGAGACCGGGCCGGTGAACATCGGCGCCATGCTGGCGATTCTTGTCGAAGTGCATGACGACACCACCGAGAGTGGCGCCCGGATGCACCTTGAAAACACCGCCGGTGATAGCGGACCGCTGATGGTCGACGGCATCGAGAGCCGCCTGGCCCAGGTTTTTCGCAACCTGCTGACCAATGCCCAGTCCTTCAGCCCTGGCGAAGGGTCCATTACCATCACCACTTCGCGCGAATACGGCTGGATTGTCGTCGATATAGACGACGACGGTCCCGGCATCCCGGCCGGCAAGGAAGAAGCTATTTTCGAGCGTTTTTACACCCAACGTCCGGAATCGGAGAAGTTCGGCACCCATTCGGGACTCGGTTTGAGCATCTCCCGCCAGATCGTCGACACTCACCGAGGCCGGCTTTTCGCCGCCAACCGCACCGGGCCGTCAGGCGAGGTTCTGGGGGCCCGGTTTTCCGTCCGCCTGCGGGCCGGTTGACAGGCCGTCCGGGGGGCTCCACGCTTATTGTGGATGAAGCAGATTCACGCCACCACTATCGATATCGACGGGTCCGGGGTCTTGCTGTCGGGACCGTCGGGGAGCGGCAAATCGGACTTGGCGCTGAGGTTGATCGACGGTGGCGCCCGGCTTGTTGCCGACGACCGTACCGATTTGGCGCTGGCCGACGGGCATCTCGTCGCCTCGGCGCCCCGGGAAATTGCCGGGCGTATGGAAGTCCGGGGCCTGGGCGTCCTGGAGAAAGACGCGGTTCCGCAAACGATTCTCACCCTGGTGGTCGAATTAGTCGACCGGGAAAACGTCGAACGGGTGCCCAAAGAGGCAACGACGACTCTCCTGGGGGTCGACGTGCCCATGGTCCGGCTCCATGCGTTCGAGGCGTCGGCGGCGGCCAAGGTTCGCGCCGTCCTGATGGCCGCGGGGGCGCTATAACGAGGACACCATGAGCAAGAAAAAAACAAACCAGGCCCCGCCGACGCCGTTGCTCCTGGTGACGGGGGTTTCCGGCGCCGGCAAAAGTTCGGCCCTGAAAGTGCTTGAGGATCTAGGCTACGAAGCGGTGGATAACCTGCCGGTGTCTCTCATCAGCCGCATGGTCAGTCCTGGGGAATTTCCGCAACCCGTCGCCATCGGCATCGACATCCGCACTCGAGATTTCGACGCTGCAGGATTCCTCGGCGCACTGAACACCCTGGTTGAACGCCCCGATATGGACGTCAAGCTGCTGTTCCTGAATTGTGACGACGATGTTCTGGTCCGGCGCTTCGAGGAAACCCGCCGCCGCCATCCCCTGGCCGACGACCGCCCGGTCAGCGACGGGCTCAGGCGGGAAAGGGTC
>PTLK01000092.1 GCA_002938075.1 Alphaproteobacteria bacterium MarineAlpha3_Bin3 | reverse complement strand
AAGGGGCCTCCGTCATCGGCACCGACAAGACTCTCGAGGACCACGTCATCTCGCTTGCCAGCGGCAAGAACTGCTCGACCATCCGCAAGCAGAAGGGGTTGACCTATTGCGAGGAGGACGAACCGAAGATCACGCCGAACATCTACTGCTACAAGACCCTGGCCAAGGTGACGTGCTACGACCGGCCCAATCCCTACGGCGGCCGGCAGAAGAAAATGGGCGAAGACAACGTCAACGTCGCCAGATAGCGCTTCCCCCTAATCGCTCTTTCTTTCCGGTGGCCAGGCCCGGCAAGCGGGGCTAAAACTCATCTAATGAGAACGATGCTGGTGCTGTTCGCGGTGGCGACGCTGGGGCTGTCCGGGTTCGCGGCGTGGTTTTTCTTCGGCGGCCCCGAGGACGACCCGACCCGGGTCAAGCTCGCCGTCGAGATGGCCGAGATCGAGGCCCTTAAACCCCAAGCCCGGTCCGGCGACATGAAGGTCCAGTACGCCCTGGCGCGGCTCTACCACACCAGCCAGTTCGGCTCGCGGGACCTGGACCTGGCCTACGAGTGGTATTCCAAGGCCGCCGAACAGGGCCACCCCGGTGCCCAGTACTTCATCGGCACCTTTTTCGCCGACGCCAAGGTGGTCAAGCAGAGCTATTACCGGGCCTCGGAATGGTACAGGCTGGCCGCCAACCTGGGCCGGGTCGCCGACGCCCAGTTGGCCCTAGGCGATCTTTATTTCCACGGCCGCGGCGTCCCCCACGACTACGCCGAGGCGTTGGGCTGGTACAAAAAGGCCGCCGAACAGGGCCACCCGGTAGCCCAATATCTTCTCGGTTCCATGTACCAGGAAGGCTGGGCCGGGGACTATGACCCGGTCGAGGCCTATAAGTGGTTCACCCTGGCGCACCGGCAGCGCGACCGGGTGTTGACCGACAACCCCAAGTTCGACACCCGAGCCGCCCTGGACGGGGTCGGCAAGGGCATGAACCAGGACCAGATCAAGCGCGCCGAGGACGCGGCCCGGAACTGGCGGCCGAATAGATAAGGCGCCGGGGACGGACCTTATTGACTCCCCCGCTTGACCAAACAGGGCGGTTGTTTCACATTCGCCGCCGCCGACACCAAATACCAAGGAACATCCCGTGACCGCACCGCTGAAGGCCGTTTCCTTCGATCTTTGGGACACCATCATCGACGACGATTCCGACGAGCCGAAGCGCCGCGCCCAAGGCCTACGCGCGAAGCCGCAACAACGCCGCCATTTGCTGTACCAAGCGCTGAACGGTCACCGGCCGGTCACCGAACAACAGGTCAACGCCGCCTTCGACGCCGCCGACGCCGCCTTCCAAAAGGCGTGGAAGCAGGATTCCGTCACCTGGCCGGTGGCCGAACGGCTGGGCGTGGCGTTGAAGGAACTGGGCCGCGACCTGCCGGCGGACAAACTGGCCGGACTGGCCCAGGCCTTGGGCCGCATGGAGGTCGAGTTGCCGCCCGATGCCATCGACGGGATCGGGGATGCGCTGGAAGAGCTTTCGGGGCGCTATAAGCTGTGCATCGTGTCCGATACCATCGTCACCCCCGCCGACGGGCTCCGGGCGCTGCTCGACGGCTACGGGCTGAAGAAATACTTTTCCGGCTTCGCCTTTTCCGACGAGGTTGGCCATTCGAAGCCGCACCCCGACATGTTCAACAGCGCGGCGCGCCAATTGGGCGTTGAGGTCACGGACATGGTCCACATCGGCGACCGCGACCACAACGACATCAAGGGCGCCCAGGGGCTGGGCATGAAGGCGGTGCTGTTTACCGCCAAGCGTGGCGTGGACAGGGAAACGACGTCGGCGGATGCTATTTGTGAGCGCCACGCCGACCTGCCGGCGATCATCGACCGGCTGGCCGGGGGCGGGTGATGACCGGGGCGCCGAAGTTCCTGGTCGTCGACGGCTACACCAAAAAAGCCCGCGACGAGCTGGCCGCCGGCGGCGCCGCCATCGCCGGCGAACTTTACGCGGCGATGCTGAAAGACGTCCAGCCGGGCTCGGACTGCGACATCGTCTATCCCAGCGACCCGGGGGCGGAACTGCCCGCCGGCCAGGCGCTGTCGGGGTATGACGGCGTCGCCTGGACCGGATGCAGCCTGACGATATTCGACGGCATCCCCGAGGTCCGCGCCCAGGTCGATTTCGCCCGCGCATGCTATGAGGCTCATGTGCCCGCCTTCGGAAGCTGCTGGGCGGCGCAGATCGCCGTCATTGCCGCCGGCGGGGCGTGCGCCAAGAACCCCCGTGGCCGGGAAATGGGAATCGCCAGGAAGATCGCCTTGACGCCCGAGGGCCGGGCGCATCCCCTCTACGAAGGCAAGTCGGACGTGTTCGACGGCTTCATCAGCCACGACGACGAAGTCACCGAATTGCCCGAAGGCGCAGTCAGGCTTGCCGGCAACGCCTTCACCCACGTGCAGTCGGTCAGCGTCGATTACCTCGGCGGCACGTTCTGGGGCCTGCAATACCACCCGGAATACGACCTCCACGAAATGGCGCGGCTGACCTGGTGCCGGATCGACAAGATGGTCGGGCTCGGCTTTTTCGCCGACCGCAAGGCCGGCGAGGCGCACGTGGCGATGCTGGAGGCGCTGCACGACGACCCCGGGCGCCAGGACCTGGCGTGGAAGCTCGGCGTCGACAAGGACGTCATGGACAAGGATTACCGCCGCACCGAGGTCCACAACTGGATCGAGAAATTGGTTAAGCCGGTGATGACGGAGCAGCGTTAGGGGGCCTAAAGCCCCTTCAACCAAGCGATGATTTCCTTCTTGCCTTTGGTTGGTGTCGCCTTGTGGCCGCCGCCGATGACGACGTAGGCGCTCTTGTCATGCGCCGGCGCCTTGGCGAAGGCGTATTCCTTGCCGCGTTTCATCATCAGACGGTCCCTCTCGCCGATGATCCACATTAAGGGCGTCCCCGGTTTAAGGTTGGCGGCGTTTTTCGGCATTGGGGCCGAACCCTCGGGGTCGAACCAGCTCAGGTATACCTTGGCCTTCATGGTCTTGGTGGACTTCATTCCCTGGTTTACGTCCTTGAAACCGGTTTCCTCGTCGCCCTTGCCAGCGGCGACCATTTCCTTGGCCCGCCGGTAGTCGTAATCGACCAAATTATGAAATCCGTCACCATCGATGGTGTGCCCCGGCGCGATGGCCAGGATGCCGGCGAGGCCCTCGCGCCGAGCGCCATAGCCGAGCGCCGCGTTGGCGCCGAGGCTGTGGCCGCCGACCACGATCTTGGTGGCACCCTTGTCCTTCAAATTCGCAACGGCCCTGTCGATTTCCGCCATGGTCTCCGCGTAGGTCCTGTCGAACCCTCGGGATCGCGACCATGGCATGTCGGGGGCAACGACGATGAAGTCGGCGACCTCCAACGCGTATGCAAGTTTACCGATCGGCGACTTCTCACTAGCCGTGCGGTTTTTGCCGTGCATTAGGACGACGCCGATCTTTTCCCCGGCCACGGCCGGAACGCCGGCAAAGGTAACCCCGGCAAGCAAAAGCAAAAGAAAACGAAAGATTCTCATAGGTCCTATCCCCTGGTGTTTGAGGCTTAGCCGATACGGCCTTCCATCGCCGCGTCGAGGATTCGGCGCATTTCCGTTTCCCCGGCCGGCACCGGGTTGGTCGGCGCGGTGGGGTCCAAGGCGGCCATGGCGGCGATGTCGGAGACCCGCCCTTCGGCGACGCCGAGTTCGGCCGCCGTGTGGGGGATTTCGAATTTCTGGCGCAGGTCCAGGGTCCACTCCAGCACCGCCTGGAACGACGGTTTCTTGAGGCCGATGAAGCGCGCCAGGCGCTCCATCTTGTCCCCGATGGCCTTTTGGTTGAACGCCAGCACATAGGGCATGAAGACGGCGTTGGTGAGCCCGTGGTGGGTGTCGAAGACGGCGCCGACGGGGTGGCTCAACGAATGGATGGCGCCGAGGCCCTTCTGGAACGCCGTTGCCCCCATGGCGGCGGCGGCCATCATGTGGGCGCGGGCCTCGATGTGGTTGCCGTCTTGATAAGCCGCCGGCAGCCAGTCGCGGACCAGCCGTATGCCCTCGAGCGCGATGCCGTCGGCCATGGGGTGATAGACGTCGACGCAAAACGCCTCCAGGCAATGCGCCAGCGCGTCCATGCCGGTGGCCGCGGTGATTGCGGGCGGCAGGCCGGTGACCAGTTGCGGGTCGCAGATCACCAGCTCGGGCAGCATCCGGGGGTGGAACAGGATTTTCTTGGTCTCGGCCTCCTCGTCGATGACGGCGGTGGCGCGGCCGACCTCGGAGCCGGTGCCCGACGTCGTCGGCACGGCGACGACCGGCGCGATGGCGTCCGTCTCGGCCCGCTTCCAGTTGTCGCCTAAGTCCTCGAAATCCCACAGCGGCCGCTTCTGCCCGGCCATGAAGGCGATGGTCTTGCCGGCGTCCATGGCGCTGCCGCCGCCGAAGGCGATGACTCCATCGTGACCGCCTTCGTGGAACACCCTGAGCCCGTCGGAGATGTTCTTGCCTACCGGGTTCGGCTTGATGTCGGCGAACAGCCCCGTTTCCAGGTCGGTGTCGGTGTTGACGGCAAGCGCGTCGGCAACCAGGGGCAGTTTCGCCAGCCCCGGATCGGTGACCAAAAGCGGCCGTTCCATGCCCAGGCTGCGGCAACATTCCGGCAGTTCGCGGATGCGCCCGGCCCCGAACCGCACCGTGGTCGGGTAGTTCCAGTTGCCGGAAAGAGCGGGTGGACTTGACGGCGAATTGGACATGGGGGGTCTAACCTTGCGTTTTTGTTCTGAGGTGGAAGGACTTGGGCCGGGTCAGGGCCTCGTAGCCGAGCGCCGACAGGGTACAACCGCGCCCCGAGAGCTTGACCCCGGTCCAGGCCAGCGCCGGGTCCAGGAAATCGCAGCGGTTCTGGTACCAGGTGCCAGTGTCGACCCGGTCGCCGATGGCGACGGCGGCGGTCTCGTCGGCGGTCCAGATCGAGGCCGTCAGCCCGAAGCGGCTGTCGTTCATCAAATCTACGGCCTCGTCGTCGGAGCCGACCTTCATGATCCCGACCACGGGGCCGAAGCTTTCCTCGGTCATGACGCTCATCGAATGGTCGACGCCGGTCAACACCTGCGGCGCCAGGTAAGGCGTGCCTTCGCCGTCGGCGTCGAACCCGGACGGATCAATCAGCG
Organism: Alphaproteobacteria bacterium MarineAlpha3_Bin3; assembly: GCA_002938075.1. Taxonomy (GTDB): domain Bacteria; phylum Pseudomonadota; class Alphaproteobacteria; order Rhodospirillales; family Casp-alpha2; genus Casp-alpha2. Next base: position 2,131 of record PTLK01000092.1, on the reverse strand, counting down.
CCTTGGCCCCGGCGGAGATGGCGTCGGAGGTCTGGGCGCGGACGAAATCGGCCGCTTCGGCGCGGACCATGGGCCCGAGCGTCGTTTCGGGATCGGTGGGATCGCCGAGCTTGTATTGACCGACAAGGTCGGCGAAGCCGCCGACGAAGGAGTCATAGACCCGTTCGTGGACGTAGAGGCGCTCGATGCCACAGCACGACTGCCCGCAATTGAAAAACGCCCCGTCGACCAGGTTCTCGACGGCGAAGTCCAAATCGGCATCGGCGCGCACGTAGGCCGGGTCCTTGCCGCCCAGTTCCAGCCCGACACCGATGAAACGGCCATGGGCGGCGGCCTCGACCATTTCGCCGCCGCCGACCGAGCCGGTAAAGGCGACGAAATCGACCTCGGGGGCCCGGATCACCTTCGCCGTCGATGGGTGGTCGAGATGCAGGAACTGAAAGACGCCTGTTGGTAGATCGGCGGAGTCGAAGGCCTCGGCGTAGCGTTCGGCGGCCAGCGGCGTCTGTGCCGAATGCTTCAGGATCACCGCGTTGCCGGCCATCAGCGCCGGAATGACCGAATTCACCGACGTCAGGTAGGGGTAGTTCCAGGGCGCGACGGTGAACACGACGCCCAAGGGCTGGCGCCGGATGAAGCGGGTAAAGCCTTCCCGGTCCCCTATGCCGATGTCGGCTAGCGCCTCGGGCGCGATGGCGATCATGTGGCGGGCGCGTTTCTCGAAGCCGCCGACCTCGGCCGGGGAATAACGGATCGGGCGGCCCATCTGCCAGGTGATTTCGCCCGCGATGTCGTCCCTGGCGGCGACCACGGCATCGACGGCGCGGGCGCAGACCTCGGCCCGCTCGGCGACGGGCACGTCGCGCCACACCTTGCCGGCGCGCACGGCCCGGGTCAGGGCCTGGGCGATGTCCTCGGGGGCCGCATAGGGACGTTCCACGTAGACGCTGCCGTCGACGGGCGAGACGGTTTTCAGTTTGCCGGTCATGGGGCGGGGCTATCGGGCGAAGTTAAGCCCCAGGTCGAAGGCGTCGAAATTGCGCAACCGCCTTCCGGGATCGAGGTCCGGCGTCGGCCGGTTGAGAATCAGCGGCACGCGCTGTTCGGTGACGCCGCCGTGGGAGCGGAGCGGCACGTCTAGGCCCGACAGGTCGTGGTGTTCGACGCTGGAGCCCAACACCTTGTGTTTTTCGGAAATCACGATCAGGTCGCCCATGCGCTCGGGCGGCAGCTCGAATTCCTTGCAGCCCTCGGCGTTGCCGTAGACGGTCAAAATCCCGTCAAGGTCGCGCAAACGGCCGGCGATGTCGTCGGCGTCGGCGCCGTCCGACAGGTATATTGTGCAGAACGACCCGAGCGCCCCGTGGTGGACGACATAAGGATCGGTGATGGTCAGCACCACCCTCGCCGTTCCCTCGGCGGCTCCTTCGTTCCGCCAGCCGTCGAGGACGTCCTGCAGGTAGATGACGTCGGGGTCGCCTTCGGCGGTGTGCTTGGCATTCATGCCGTGGTCGGCGGTCAACACCAGCACCGCGCCCAGGGCATCGAGCTTGTGGAAATAGCCGTCCATCATGGCGTAAAAATCGTTCGCTCCGCCGCTGCCCGGCGCGTTCTTGTGCTGCACGTAATCGGTGGTCGACAGGTACATCAGGTCGGCGCGCTCCTCCTCGATCAGCTTGACCCCAGCGGCGAAGATGAACTCGCTCAAATCGGCCGAATAGACCTCGGGGACGGGCAAGCCTACGTATCGGTTGGCACGTTCGATGCCATTGTCGGCTTTCGTGGCCTGGTCCGATTTTTCCGACGAGAAACAGATCGCGCGGCCGGTCGAAAAATCGAGGCCGTGGCGGAGCAACGGCGTCAGCTTGTCCTTGGCGGTGACCACGGCGACCTTGGCGCCGGCATCGAAGAAAGCCTTGTAGATGGTGCCGGCGCGCATGAATTTGGGGTTCCCCATCATCACGTCCTCGCCGCTGTCGCGGTCGAAGAAGAAGTTGGCGCCGATGCCGTGGACCGACGGCGGCACGCCGGTGACGATGGAGATGTTGTTGGGGTTGGTGAAGCTGGGGACCACGCAATCGCCACGCAGGTCGCTGCCCGTTTTCAGGGCCTCGGACAAAAAGGGCATGGC
>PTLK01000091.1 GCA_002938075.1 Alphaproteobacteria bacterium MarineAlpha3_Bin3 | reverse complement strand
CCGACCCATTCGGCCGCGTCGATGACGCCGCGCTCCAGCGCCGGGAAGATGTCGCCGCCGCCAAGGCTCTTCACGTTGACGCCGATGGCCTTATAGATCTTGCCGCCGAGGCCCGGGATGCGCATTTTCAGGCCCTTGAAGTCGGACAGACCCTTGACCGGCTTCTTGAACCAGCCCGTCATCTGGACGCCGGAATTGCCGCACGGCATGCCGATAACGCCGAAGTCGTTGTAAATCTCGTTCCAAAGTTCCAGCCCCCCGCCGTGATAGTACCAGGCGTTTTGGCCCTGGAAGGTCATGCCGAAGGGCACGGTGCCGAAGTACTGCAACGCCGGCGCCTTGCCCGACCAGTAATACGCCACGGCCGAATTGGCCTCGACGGTGCCGCCGGTGACGGCGTCAAAGCCGCCGTTCCACTTGACCAGTTCGCCGGCCGCGAACAGCTTGATCTTGAGCCGGCCGTCGGTCGCTTCGTCGATGGATTTGACGATCCATTCGGCGCTTCCCGGTCCGCTTTGATAGAACGGCAGTCCCGGCGGGAACGATGTGGTCATTTTCCAGCGGAATTTCTCCGCGGCGTGGACCGCGGGCGCGGCAAGCACTGCCCCGCCGGCTGCTGCACCGGCAAGGCCGGCCCTCAAAAATGCACGGCGTTTCATGAATGTACGGCTTTTCATATCGATATCCTCCGAATTGAGTTGTTGTGGTTGGCAAGGGCCCGTTTAACCGAGCCCATGTTTTTTTGTCTTCGTCATACATTATTCTTTATGGGGTCGAACGTCCACCCAAACACCCCGGAATGTCGATGGATGACGGCGTTAAGGACAATAGGCTTTAATAAGATTTTATGAACCTTTTACGGAAGCTCCCCGCATACCCATGCTCGGAGTAATCTGGACTTCTAAACTGCGTGCTGATGTCTGCTTATGGCGACAAACGGACAATCACAATGCCCCATCGGAGCGTCCGCTTCCGATCCGAAAGCGGACATCCGCCGTCCCGTCCCGGTCCGTTGACGGTTCGTGAGGTCCACTACCCCGTCCCGCCGACGCCGACGGGGACTTCACCCCTTAAACCGGGCTCCCTTCACGCCGAAAGCCCGCAACCGTGCCAAACGCCGGGCATCTGTTATATGCTGGCCCCCGTCATGTGGACCGATGCCGTTGATCTAAGGGATTTTTACGCCTCCACCCTGGGCCAGGTGGCGCGGCGGATGATCCGCCGCCGGCTGCGCGAATTGTGGCCGGACGTCAGCGGTGAAAGCGTCCTCGGGCTCGGCTATGCGACCCCTTACCTCAATGGTTTTAGGGGCCAGGCCGGGCGCATCCTGGCGGCCATGCCGGCGGCCCAGGGGGTGCTGCATTGGCCGGCGGACGAGCCGGGCCTGGCGACCCTTGTCGATGAGTTGGAGCTGCCTTTCCCCGATCTCAGCATGGACCGAGTGCTGCTGATTCATGCCCTGGAATGCGCCGAACAGGTGCGGCCCATGATGCGCGAGGTCTGGCGCGTGCTTTCGGGCAGCGGCCGGCTGTTGGTGATGGTGCCCAACCGGCGCGGCATCTGGGCCCGGGTCGAGCGCACCCCCTTCGGCCGTGGTCTCCCCTACACCCCGGGACAGCTTTCCCGGGTCTTGCGGGACAACCTGTTCACGCCCATCGAATCCCACCGCGCCTTGTTCGTGCCGCCGATGCCTTCGCGCATGGTCCTCAGTTCCGCCCCGGCCTGGGAAAAGGTCGGGCAAAGGGCCTTCACCACTTTTTCCGGGGTCGTAATGACCGAAGCGGTGAAACAGATCTACGCCGCCGGCGCCGTGCCGACCCGCAAGCGCCGCCGGTACCTGCCGGTGCCGGAACGCACACCCCGGGTTTAAACCGGGATCGTGTTTAGTCTTTCTTTCGCAGCAGGAACACCGCCTGTTCGCCGAACAGATTGGCTGAAAACAGGCCGTTGCCGACATGGCGGACGCGGCCCCTGGCGTCGAGGATCTTTTGCGCCTCGATGGTGATGTCCAGTTGCCGGCAAAGGGCGACGAAATCCCTGATCGTGCAAAGGTGAATGTTGGGCGTCTCGTACCATTCATGGGGCAGCGTGGTGCTGACCGGCATGCGGCCCAAAAAAAACAGCGACAGGCGCGCCCGCCAATGGGCGAAATTCGGAAACGAGACGATGGCGCGGTGCGAAATACGCAACAGGTTGGAAAGCACCACCTTGGGCTGGACCATGGCCTGCAGGGTCTGGCTCAAGACCACGTAATCGAAGGCATCGTCCGGGTAATCCTTGAGATCGGTGTCGGCGTCGCCCTGGATCACCGACAGCCCAGCGCTGATCGAGGCCTTCACCCCTTCGCTGCTGAGCTCGATCCCGCGCCCGTCCACATGGCGGAAATTGACCAGGTAATCCAACAACGTGCCGTCGCCACAGCCGACGTCGAGCACCCGTGAATGGGGCTCGATCATGTCGGCGATCAATTGCAGGTCGACGCGGATGGACTTGCGATCCGGGGCCATCACTCGTTTCCGGCGTCGGCCTTGTTCTTGCCGGCGCAATCCAGGAACCCCTTCAACAGCCGGTGGAATTCGGGCTCGTCGAGCAGGAAGGCGTCGTGGCCCTTGTCGGATTCGACTTCCGCGAAGCTGACGTTGGCGGCGACCGAATTGAGGGCATGGACGATGCGGCGGTTTTCTTCCGTCGGATACAGCCAGTCGCCGGTAAACGAAATCACGCAAAACCGCACCGGTGTGTCCTTGAAGGCATCGGCCAGGTTGCCGTCGTGATTCGCCGCCAGATCGAAGTAGTCCATCGCCCGGGTGATATAGAGGTATGAATTGGCGTCGAACCGGTCGACGAAGGTAATGCCCTGGTGGCGGAGGTAGCTTTCGACCTGGAATTCGGCATCGAACCCATAGGACAAGGCGTCACGGTCCTGCAGCCGGCGTCCGAATTTACGGTGCAGGGACTGGTCCGACAGATAGGTGATGTGGGCGGCCATGCGCGCCACGGCCAACCCCTTCGTCGGGTTCTTTCCCTGGTTCAGGTAATCGCCCTCGCACCAGTCGGGATCGGCCATGATGGCCTGGCGCCCGACTTCGTGAAAGGCGATGTTCTGGGCCGTATGGTGGGCGGCGGCGGCGATCGGGATCGCCGCGAACAGCCGCTTGGGGTATTTGGAAGCCCATTCCAGGACCTGCATGCCGCCCATCGAGCCGCCGGTGACGGCAAAAAGCTTGTCGATGCCCAGGTGGTCCAGTAACAGCACCTGGCACCGGACCATATCGCAGATGGTGATGACCGGAAAATTCAGACCCCAGGGTTTTCCCGACTCTGAGTTGATTTCCTTCGGCCCGAAGGTGCCCATGCAGCCGCCCAGGATATTGGGGCAGATGACGAAATAGCGCTCCGTGTCGATGGTCTTGCCCGGCCCGACCATCAAATCCCACCACCCTTCCTTGCCGGTCACCGGGTGGGGTTCGGCCAGGTATTGGTCGCCGGTCAACGCGTGGCAGACGAAAATGGCGTTGGATTTATCCGCGTTCAGTTCGCCATAGGTCTGATAGGCGATGGGAAAATCGGCGATTTCCAAGCCGCAATCGAGCTTAAGGGGCTTTTCAACCCCTAGGCGCACGTGATGGCCCGGCAACGATTGAGTCCCCGTTGCCGCGATCGATGGGCCGTTGGGATGACTTTTGGGCACGGTCATGATCTGTTCCGCCTCGGTGGCGTTTTCAAAGGGTCGTTTTTCGAGGTCCTGAAAGCGGCCTCATAGCTAGGAGTCAAGCTATAGAGTGTCAATGTTTTCTTTGATTTTACGGGGTCATGCCATTATCACTAGGCCCGCCTGTCTTGGCCTCGATTGTTGCCCGCCACGCCTTTTTCCCGTGGCCCGGCGGCGCTCGTGGCCAGGGTCGGGGATCCCATTGGAATTTGGGTGGCGCGCGCCATGACAACCGACGAAGACAAACTCCGGGCCTTGCGCCGGGAAATAGACGCCATCGACGATTCCCTCCATGATTTGATCATCGAGCGGACGCGCGTGGTGGAAAGGGTGCGCGAGGCCAAAAAAGGCGACAAGATCAAGATCAGGCCGGCCCGGGAGGCGGAAATTCTCTACCGCCTGATGGCCCGCCACTCGGGCGCCTTTCCGAAACGCGAGCTGTCGCGCATGTGGCGCGAGATGATCGTCGCCACGCTTCGCTTCGAAGGGCCTTTTTCCGTCTCCGTCTTCGTTTCCGAGGACGATGTGGGGTATGGGGACCTGGCCCGCGATCAATACGGCTCGTTCACGCCGATGACCCGCCATGTGTCATCGCGCGCCGTCATCGAGGCGGTGGGCAGCGGAGAGGCCACGGTCGGCATCCTGCCCATGCCTCGCCCCGACGATAGCGAACACTGGTGGCGGCTTCTGGTGACCGAAGTCCCCGATTCGCCCCGGATCATCGCCCGGTTACCGTTCATCGCCGGCGACAACAGCCCGGGCGCGAAACTGGACGCCTTGGTGGTCGGCATCGTCGGCCAGGAGGAAACCGGCCGCGACCGTTCGTTCCTGGCAATCGAGGCGGAACAGGACATCGGTTTCACGGTGATCGAAAGCGCCCTCGGCCAAGCCGGTTTTTCCGCCGCCTTCAATCAAACCTGGCACGATCCCGACCGGCCCGCCGCCTGGGCCTATTTGGTCGAGATTTACGGCTTCATCGACCCCGAGGGATGGCAGATTCAGAGCCTGGCCGGCGGCCTCGACGAGCAGGTGGTGCAGTTCGTCCACCTTGGCGGCTACGCGACGCCCCTGGGCGAAGCCGAACTGGCCCTGGAAGACGATGCCGATGACCAACGCGAGACGGGATCATGAGCAACCCCGTTCCCCGTCCTGGCATTATGGGCATCGACCCCTACGTCGGCGGCGAATCGTCCCTCGACGGCCGCGACAAGGTCATCAAGCTGTCGAGCAACGAAAGCGCTTTCGGGCCCAGCCCCAAGGCCGCCGCCGCCTACAACGACGCGGCAGGGGAACTGCACCGCTATCCCGACGGCGACTGCCGGGCGCTGCGCGAGGCGCTGGCGGCGCGGCACGGCCTCGATGCGGCGAGGATCGTCTGCGGCGCCGGTTCCGATGAGCTGATCGGCCTTTTGTGCCAAGCCTATGCCGGGCCCGGCGACGAGGTGCTGTACAGCGAACACGGGTTCCTGATGTACCCGATTGCCGCCAAGGCCGCCGGGGCGAGCCCTGTGTTTGCCCCGGAAAAGAACCTGACGGCGGACGTCGAGGCGTTGTTAGGCCAAGTCAACGACAACACCCAACTTCTGTTCTTGGCCAACCCCAACAACCCGACGGGCACCTGCCTGCCGGCGGAAGAATTGTGGCGGCTGTGCCGCGGCTTGGATGACGGCGTGATCCTGGTCATCGACGCGGCCTATGCGGAATTCGTCACCGGGGAAGACTATTCCCCCGGCAACGACCTTGTCGAGGGCAGCGGAAACGTGGTGATGACGCGCACCTTTTCCAAGATCTATGGGCTCGGCGGCTTGCGTCTCGGCTGGGCCTACTGCCCTAAGGATATCGCCGGCGTGCTGAACCGCATGCGCGGCCCCTTCAACGTCAGCGCCCCGGCCATGGCGGCCGGCGTGGCGGCGTTGGACGACACCGACTTCACCGACAACGCCCGCAAGCACAACGAGACCTGGCGGGCCTGGACCGGCGAGCGGCTTTCGGGCCTCGGCCTTGAGGTAACGCCCAGCGCCGGCAATTTCGTCTTGGTCCGGTTTCCCGCCGGGCCCGGCCGCGACGCCGAGGCCGCCGACGGCTTTCTCAAGGACCGCGGCATCATCGTCCGGCGCATGGAGGCTTATGGGCTGGGAGATTGCCTGCGTATCACCATCGGCCAAGAGGACGAAATGCGCGCCCTTGTCGATACCCTGGCGGCATTCCGGGAGTAACCGATGGCCGCCACCGGTAAGGATACCCTGTTCGCGCGCATGGCCTTGATCGGCGCCGGCCTGATCGGGTCGTCACTGGCCCGCGTCGCCCGCCGCCAAGGACTGGCCGGCCATATCGCCGTTTCGGCGCGCACCCAGGGGACCCTGGACAAGGCCCTGGAATTGGGTTTCGCCGACAGCGTCAGCCTTGATGCCGCCGAAGCGGCCGAAGACGCCGACCTGGTGGTCCTGTGCACGCCGCTCGGCGCCTACGGCTCGATCGCCGAGACCCTTGCGCCGGCCTTGAAATCCGGCGCCATCGTCAGCGACGTCGGCTCGTGCAAGAAAATCATGTTTACCGACGTCGCCCCGCACTTGGGCGAAGGCGTCCACATGGTGCCCGGGCACCCGGTCACCGGCACCGAACATTCGGGCCCCGAGGCCGGCTTCGCCGAGCTGTTCGAAAACCGGTGGTGCATCCTCACCCCGGGCGTGGACACCGACGCCGCCGCCGTCGAGCGCGTCAGCGAGCTTTGGCGGCGCGCCGGGATGACGGTCGAAACCATGGATGTCGCCCACCACGATCAGGTCCTGGCCCTGACCTCCCACCTGCCGCACCTGATCGCCTACACCATCGTCGGTACCGCCACCGACCTCGGGGACGAGCTAAAAAAAGAAGTGTTCAAGTTCTCGGCCGGGGGCTTCCGTGACTTCACCCGGATCGCCGCGTCGGATCCGGTGATGTGGCGGGATATCTTTTTGAACAACAAGGATGCGCTGCTCGACGTCCTCGGCCGTTTCACCGAGGACCTGACGGCCCTGCAACGGGCCATCAGCCGCGGCGAGGAAAAGGCGCTCGAGGACCACTTCACCCGCACCCGCGACATCCGCCGCGGCATCATCGACGCCAAACAGGATTAGGCCAACGGGTCTCAATCTTCCCTACAGCTTCAACCCCGCACGCCCCGAGGCGCGCTCCCATTTGGTTTTCAGGTCGTCGTCGAAGATTAGGTTTTCGTCGGCGGGGGCACTGAACCAGTCGCCGCGGGCGATTTCGCCCTCCAACTGTCCCGGTCCCCATCCCGAATAGCCCAGCGCGAACAGGCTGTGGCGGGGGCCGTGGCCCTCAACGATGGCCTTGAACACGCTCATTTCCGTGGTCAGGGCCATGGCGGCGTTGACGACGCGGGTGCCCGGCCCACGGTAATCGGCGGTATGGAGCACGAATCCGGCGCCCGGTTCCACCGGGCCGCCGTAATGGAGGCGGATGTCGCCCTTGAGCTGGCCGGGGTCGATGTCTAAGCCCTTTAGGAATGTCTCCATCGGGCCCGAGCCGTAGGCCCTGTTGACCACCAGGCCCAAGGCGCCATCCTTGTCGTGGGACACCATGTAGATCACCGTGCGGGCGAAGCGGGGATCGCCGATTCGCGGCG
>PTLK01000090.1 GCA_002938075.1 Alphaproteobacteria bacterium MarineAlpha3_Bin3 | reverse complement strand
TAGCCTCCGCCGGTGATGCAGCGGTCAGAAAGCTGGCGCACAGGAAACCAACAACGGCTAAATGAATGAGCCTCAACGAAATCATCTGAACCCCAAAATACCTGATGGCCGGGTCTATCATCCCAGGACACTTAACCGAAGGCGTTGGACCTGGTGGGAGATCTCTTGGCCTAGACGTCGCATAGAGGCTAGACTTCCTCCTGTGAGCGGGAGCCCCGCATGTCTCCTTTCGGCGAACTGTGGATTTGGAACGACCCGGCGCTCCGGGACTGCCTGGCTTGGTATCTCGACGTCGCTGACAACCGCCGGCCGGCCAAGTTCCGCATCGCCACCACTGTGCCGGTCTCCGTTGATCTCGATGCCGAGGGGACCGACGGCCTGTGGGCCGAGCTCGAGCGGCTGACGCCCCAGTTCCTGGACCGCCTCGATGCCGTTCGGACCGGCGCCCGCCTGGAGGAGCCGACCAAGGGGCCGAGCCTTCTTGACCTGGTCTCGGCCCTCGCCCAACGCATGCTGGAGAGCTGCAATTTCTGCCAGTGGAACTGCCGGGTTGACCGGGCCAGCGCTACCAAATTCGGGACCTGTAAGCTGGCCTCAGGCACCCGGGTCTCGAGCTTCTTCCACCACCCTGGCGAGGAGCTAGTCTACCGAGGCCGGCTCGGCTCGGGGACCATCTTCTTCACGTCCTGCAACATGCGCTGCGCCATCTGCCAGAACGGAGACATCTCGACGGACAAGGACAACGGCATCGAGGTCGACGCTCGGATCCTGGCGACCATGGCCTGGATACTTCGCTCCGAGGGCTGCCACAACATCAACTGGGTGGGCGGCGACCCGACCATCCACCTGCATACGATTCTCGAGGCGATCCGGCTGCTCGGACGAGGTGCGGATAGGCCCGGCCGCTTCGACGTCGCCAATGCCAGTCTCGCCAAGGCCGATCCCCTGAGCTGGACGCCCCTCGACCCGGCCGTCTACACCTACGAGGGGCGGTTCAACGCGCCCATGCTGTGGAACTCCAATTTTTTCATGACCGAGGACGCTATGAAGCTGCTGCGCATAGTCATGGACGTTTGGCTGCCTGACTTTAAGTTCGGTCCCGGCGACTGCGCCAAGACGCTGGCCCGCACGCCCTGGTACTGGGATACGGTGACCCGGAACCTGAAGGTGATCCACGACTGGGGCGAGCCCTACACGATCCGCCACCTAATCATGCCCAACCATGTGGAATGCTGCACCCGACCGGTCCTGGAATGGATCGAAGAACACCTGCCGGGCGCGCCGGTCAACGTCATGGACCAGTTCCATCCGGACACCTTCACGGACCCCCGGAGCTGCAAGTACCAAGAGAAGTACGCGGAACTGTCCCGCCGTCCGACCCGCGGCGAGATCAAGCAGAGCTACCGCATCGCCCAGGAATTGGGCATCAACTTTGAGGCCCTGACCTTCGAGAAGAGCGTCTGGGGGCTCGGAATCTATCCTCACAGGCGCGCTAATCGTGTCACAACAAAATAAGATTGCCCTCGTTACCGAGGCGGCTGAGCATTGCCCACAATGTCCGCTTGTGGGTATTAGCGAACATTCCCGGGCATGAGTTTAAATGTCCGCTTTACCCCATAAAGCAGACCTTTTTCAGCACCGGCGTTTATGTCTGATTTTGACCCAAAGCGGACATTGGTCAGGTTATGCAATTTGGCATGTGGGTGCCGAAAATCAGGGATTTCCGCACGCTATTTTTTGCTAAAGACCAGAAAGCTACGGTTGCCATTGCTCGCCCTTGTCGCGTTGGGGTTCAACCTGTGCAACAATACCGTCGGGGACCTTGCGCATCCGTTTTACCGGGGATTGGAACGAAAGCCGAAACCGGATTACGAAATGGTAGAGATCGTGCCCCCGATTTGAATCTACTGCCTTTGGTTCAGGCCGAAGTCCTAAGTTTCAAGCCTGCCAAGCTAAGCGGCAGTGGTAAAATTACTACCGTCGGCCATCGCTAAAACCCACGGCATTTCAAATTATTACCTTGAGCGCCGGGAATTGTTGGTATAGGTAAGTTCCCTCCCTGGGTACCATTCCAAACCCTTGAATTAGTATGCCTTTCGGCCGATTTAGTGGTTTGTTCGCGTCCCCGTGATTGTGCCCGTTTCCATTGACGGCTAAAATCAACGACAACGGAAATACGATCGATAAAGGTATAGCTGCCACCATGGTCCGGAAACCCAACTACAGGTTCGAGCGTTTTGAGCGCGAGAAGTCGAAAGCGGCGAAGAAAGCCGCCCGGCTAGAGGCGAAAAGAGAAAAGGCGGCGGAGAAAAAGGCCGCCCTCGGTGAAACGGACACGGACGTAACGAAAGACGATGCGCCGCCCGTGGACTGACGGGCCGGTTTGTCCGGGCCCCGTCGTTTACGTCTCCAACCCCGCTGGATAAGGATCAAGGCCGAAGGGAAGCGCCATGCGGTTGCAGCTTTGTACATGGCCCGAGGTTGAGGCCTATCTGGAGCGTTCGACGGGCATTATCCAGCCCATCGGCTCCACCGAACAGCACGGCCCCACCGGCTTCATCGGCACCGACGCCATCTGCCCGGAATTGATCGCCGAGCGCATCGGCGGCGAACTGGACGTCCTGGTGGCGCCGACCATCAACGTCGGCATGGCCCAGCATCATCTGGGCTTTCCCGGTTCGGCGTCGCTCAGGCCATCGACCCTGATCGCCGTCGTCGGCGATATCGTCAAATCGTTTGCGCGGCACGGGTTCGACCGTTTCTTCTTCGTCAACGGCCACGGCGGCAACCGGCCCCCGGTCCGTTGCGAGGTCCGTAACTGGTGGCAGATCAAAAGCGTCATCGCCATCGCCGACGAGGTGTTCGGCGACGCCGAGGGCTTCCACGCGACGCCGTCCGAGGTGGCGCTGACCTAATTACGGCTACCCAGAGGACGCCGCAAGGGTGAAGAAAAACAAACTGATCCCGAAACGCGCCCCCCAAGGCCCCATCTACGACGCCGAGGACTACCGCCGCCGTTTCCCCGACGGGCGCATCGGCTCCGACCCGAGCCTGGCGACCGAAGAGATCGGCGAACGGCTGCTCGAAGCCGCGGTCGCCGAATTGAGCGCCGATTACCAGGCTTTCCTGGCCGCGACTTGAGCCGCCCTTGCAGTCGATGTCCGTGGCTTCGAACCTTTATAGCGTGTCAGGATTGATCGCGATCACACGATCAACCCTGCGTTCAGACGCCCGTTCATGCACCACTGGGGCTGTCGACCGCTGCGCGGCGGGTTGCGGCTTACCCCGCAACCAGAGCGCACCAAGTTCGAATGATTTCTTTCAAACTTGACGCGCTCTAGCGTTCCCTAAGCGCGGTCTGAAAGGAGCCGAGGAACGGGTCCGTCAGGTAGGCCAGCACCGAGCGCTGGCCGGTGCGGATCGAGCACGTCACCTGGACCCCGGGCACGAGGCGGTATATGACGCCGTGGCGCTCGAAGAAGTCTTTTTCTGTGGCGATGCGGACCTTGTAGAACGGCGCCCCCCCGGCGGCCTCGATGGCGTCGGGGCTGACGTGGACGACTTCGCCCTTGAGGTTGCCGAAGCGGATCGCGTCCGACGAGGCCAGCATCACCAACGCCGTCTGCCCTGGAAGGACGTAGCCGATATCCTGGGTCGGTAGCCTGGCCTCGATGATCAGGCGGTCGCCCACCGGCACCACGTCGGCGACGGTGGCCCCGGGCCCCACCACGCCGCCGATGGTGACCACGTAAAGGGTCTTGACGACGCCGTCGACGGGCGAGCGCAGCACCGTCCGCTTCAGGGAATCCTCGTATTTTCGCAGCCGGTTGGAAAATTCCTCGAACTCACGGCGTTTCTTTTCCAGGCCCTCCTGGGCCTTCTCGCGGAAGGCGTCGCGGATGGAGCCGAGCTTGTTCAGCGCCTCTTTGCGGGCCGACGTGGCCCGCCGCAGGCCGGCCTTGTCCTCGCCGATCTTGCCTTTCAGCCCCGCCGCTTCCTTGAGCAGGTTCAGGTGCTGCATGCGGTTGGACAACTTCTCCTTCAGCAACTGTTCGGAAATACCGATCTGTTCCAAAAGCAGGGTCAACCGGTGGCGGTTGTTATTCAGCCGCGCCGTGACCTCGTCGATCTTTCGTTCCTGTTGGGCGATCTGTTGGCGCTGTCCGGCCAGTTGGTTCCTGGCCAGGCTGATGCGGGTGTTGAAGAACGCCGTCGCTTCCTTGACCAGTTCCGGGTGATCGCGCCGGATGTCGTCGGGATAGGCTGGAGCGTCGGCGCCCTTGACCTCGGCTTTGAGGCGGGCGATTTCTGCCCGCAACGACGTGATGCGGGCGTTGAGCTCTTCGACGTCGGCGCCGGAGGCCAACGGCTCCAGGTTGACCAGGGGCTGGCCCTGCTTCACGGCGTCGCCTTCGCGGACCAGGATTTCGCGGACGATCCCGCCTTCCAGGTGCTGGATGCTCTTGACCTGGGACGATGGGACGACCTCGCCCAGGGCCACCGAGACCACGTCCAGCTTGCCGAAATAACTCCAGGCGAAGAAAGCGACCACGAAGGCGGTGCACAGGGCCAAGAACAGGTGGGTCCCGCGTTCGCCGTCGTCCTCGGGAATCTCCGCCGCGGCCGAGAATTTTTGCTTGTCCGGATTCGGGGTCATGATCCTGACTCCTTGGCCGGTGTCGGAACGGCTTCCAGCGGCACCGGGCCTTTGTCGTCCTTTTTGTTCCTCACCAACTTCGGCACCGGTTTCGAATTCAGGTCCACGTATTGAGGCGCGGCGGCGAGGATCTGCGGATTGTGGGAAAAGACGACGATGGTGCGCCCGCGCTTGGCTAGCTTATTTATGGTTTCGATGACCAACTGGGCGCCTTCCGTGTCGAGGCCCTCGGTCGGTTCGTCGATCACCACCAGCATGCCGTCGGTGGCCAGCGCCCGGGCCAGCGCCAGCCGGCGGCGCACGCCGAGGGACAGGTTGGCGCCGTTGGCGGTCAAGGGGGTCTCGAAGCCTTCGGGGCTTTGGTCGATGAAGGATTTGAGGCCGGCGGCGTGGGCAAGATCGTTGAGGGCGCCGTCGTCGAGGTCCGGATTGCCGGCCAACAGGTTATCGCGGATGGTGGCGTTGAGGAAACCGGGCTCCTGGGGCAGGTAGACGATCTGCTTACGCCACCATTCGGGAACGATCTGGGCCAGATCGACGCCGTTCGCCAGGATCTTGCCCCGGGTCGGTTCCAGCAGGCCGACGATCAGCCTGGCCAGGGTCGTCTTGCCGGCGCCGTTGGAACCGGCGACGACCAAAAGCGCTTTCGGTTCCAGTTTCAGGCTCATGGATTCGAAAAGCGGCGTCCGCTGTCCGGGGTGGGCGAAGCCCAGGTCCTGGAACTCCAAGGCGCCTGAGTATTCGCCGAGCGCCGATCCTTCGGTCCGTTCCCGGGGGATCTTGGAAAACTCGTGGAGCAACGCCAGTGCCTGGCGCGCCTTGACAAAGGACTCGCTCATCTGCGCCAGCTTGATGAGCGGGCCCAGCGCCCGGGCGGCGAGGATGTTGGCGCCGATCATGCTGCCGACGTCCATCTGGCCCTGGACCACGAGGACGGCGCCGGTGGCGATGACGGCGACGGACATCAACCCCTGGGCGCTGATACTCAACGTCTGCACCACCCCCTGGCGGCCCATGACGATGCGGTGCAGCCTTTGGAACAGCGCCGATTCATTGCGCCATTGCCGATTGATGAAATTTTGCGCGTTGAAGGCGCGGACCGTGTCGGCGGCGGTGATGGCGGCGCCGATCAGCGTGCCGCGCCGCCCGCCGGTGGTCAACATGTCGCGGGTGGGGGCGCGAAGGGTCGCCATGGTCATCAACGCGACGGCGAAGACGGCAACCAGGAAGACGGCCACGATCACCGCCAGGGTCGGGCTCAGCAGGAACAGCACGGAGACGAAGATCAGCACGAACGGCACGTCGAACAATGCCGCCACGTTGGGCGCCGCATAGGTGGTCTGGATGGTGTCGGCGCCGGAAACGATCTGTTGGCGCAGCCCCGGGGCCATGGCTTCGCCGGCCGCCGACTTGGCGCCGGTGAGCACGGCGAAGGCGGAATTGGTCAGCTCCCGGTTGAAGGGGGCGTTGACGCTGGCGGCCAGGCGCAGCCGCACCTGACGGAAGCCGAACTCCAGCAGGATGGCGATCACCGTACCGATGGCAAGGGTCGCCAACGTCGCGTCGACCCCGTGGGCGATATAACGGTTCAGCACCTGGATGACGAACAACGGCGTCGCCAGGGCCAGGATATTGGCCAGCAGCGAGGCGGCGATCATCTCGGAAAAGATCGCCGGGCGCGATTTCAGGCGGGCCAAAAGCTCTTTCATGCGTTTCCGTATTCCCAGGTTCGCCTACGGTGGACCCGACCCTTCAGGCCGGGGAGCCGGAGCATAGCACGGCTTAAGGGGAAAAACACTGTATTGTCAGTTAGTTAATGACCGGCCGGCGGCTTGGCGGGGGGCGGCTGAAACGTCGCCGCTTGCGGCCCCGGCGCCCGCCGCCCCCAAACCCACAAGTCCTTGAAAACAAAGAAAACCCTTTCCGCCCGATTTTCCCACAGTTAGAATTTTACGCAACATCCCCCCAGGGATACTACCAAAACGATGCGCGTGCGACGGGGACCGCGGCCAGGTTCGGACGTTGCGGCTGATCACGCCCTTCGGGGCGGTCAAATGACCCTGCCGGTGACATCGGCCATCGCAACCGGTATGGGCAAGAGGAGGGCTAGGGTGAGGACAAGGCGGTAGGAAACAAGTGGCCAGGAAAGGTCGGATCGCATGAATCCGACGACGGGCCCGGGTGGGCCGGTTCAGGGTACGACCACCAGGTCCGGGTTATCGATCGCGTCGTCGATGGTGCTGCCATCGGCAAGCCCGGTGATGGTGGCGATCTCAATCAGCGACCCGCCCGAGGCGGCGGAGAAGTCGGGGTCGAACAGGATTTTTGTGTCTATGCCGTTGTCGACGATGATGAACCCCTTGCCGTCGGCTTTCCCATCGCCAGTGGGAGCTGCCACCGCCGTGTCGATCGAATTGAACAGCGCGGCGTTGAGGGTGGAGTCGGTTGTTAACTCGACAAAGTAGGCCTCCCGGTCGGTGTTGGCCGCCGTTGTCAAATTGGTGAGTGTCTTCGACTCGTTGGTGTCGAACGGGACGTCGGTGATGCTGACGGTGCCTAAGAGTCCGCCATCGCCGAAGGCGGAGCTCTTGAAAACAAATTTATCGGTGCCGGAAACGAAATTTGCCGTAGCGATCACGTCTCCGCTCCCGGGCGTCGTGCTGCCGTCCGTGGTGGCTAAGTAGAAATAGGTGTCGGCGCC
>PTLK01000009.1 GCA_002938075.1 Alphaproteobacteria bacterium MarineAlpha3_Bin3 | reverse complement strand
TGGACGATGCGCTCGATGAAGACCTGGCGGATGGCGTCGCGGGCGGGCTCGACGTTGAGGGTGCCGAATTCGGGCATCACGTTTTCGGTGACCGTGACCGGTTTGCCGGCGGCCTCCAGCAAACCCGCCGCCTCGTCGGCCGCTTCGCGGTTGCCGGCGACGATGACCGGGCAGGTGACGGAGGCGGCGGCCAGCTTTTCGGCGTTTTCCAGGATTACGTCGGAATTGCCGCCGTCGGTGCCGCCGGCCAGCAGGATGATATCGGGGGCCAGGGCCTCGACCTCGGCGATATCGCCTTGGGTCAAGCCATGGGAAAAGGTCCCCGTCAGCTTGGCCCCGGCGCCCAAGGCGGCCTGCTTGGCGGCTTCGGCGGTCAATTCCTTGACCAAGCCGACGGTGACCATGCCGAGCCCCCCGGCGGCGCTGGAGCAGGCGAGCCGGTGCTTGAAGTCCGGCAACGGGCCGATCCGGCCTTCCAGGTCGCTGAGCGCCTTGGTCAGTCCGCCGGTGATGTCGGACGCCACCGTCGACGGACCCTGCCCGGCGCCGATGATTTCGGCTTTTTCCAGATCGACGGCGCGGAGTTTGGTGAACGTTGAGCCGAAGTCGATTAGCAGGGCCGTGGTCATGTCCCGGCCTTCTTTCCGGCGGCGAAGTCCTTGTCCAGGGTTTCGACCACTTCCTCGACCCGGGTGCCGTTGGGGAAGGCGCGGTCGAAGCCCATGTCCTTGTAACGCTTTTCCACCGAGTCCCAGTCCTGCTTGCCGACCACCAGGTTGCCGCCGATGTAAAGCAGGATCCCTTCCAGGCCGGCCTCGATGCAAAGGTCGCGGAAGCCCCGGCAATCGAGCTCCCCCTGGCCGTAAAGCGACGACACCATGATCCCGTCGGCCGCCGTCTCGACCGCCGCTTTGACGAATTCATCGGCCGGGGTCAACGCGCCTAAGGACACCACCTTGAAGCCGGCCTCTTCGAGCCCCAAGGAAAGGATACGGTTGCCGACGATATGGGTGTCGGCGCCGATGACGCCGGTCACCAGGGTGATGTCGCCCCTTTTTGGGTTTTCGTCCGCATTCACGGCTGTGACCTTTTCCTGTCCCCTTCGCCGACATAAAATAACGCCGCCGCAAGCAACTGAAAAGGACGCGTTATTTCCGCCCAACTACCATCCCCCCCCGGCGACTCGATGGAGCCCGCCGAGGCTTTTGACGGCCGGCGCCGGGCCTTCAGGGGCGGTGTCGCCGCCGCCTTTCGGATGCCAGTCTGGGTCGTTTCCGCGTCGATGATGGGCTTCGGCTCGTTGGCGCGGGACAGTGGGGTGAGTTTCGGTGTCGCCGTGGTCTCGACCGCTACCATCTGGGGACTGCCGGGGCAGATCGCCTTTGTCGAGATGTTCGCCGTCGGCGCCCCGGTGCTCGCCATCGTCGTCGCATCCTCCATGGCCAACATGCGTTTCCTGCCGATGTCCATATCGATGCTGCCGCTGTTCCGGGCCGACAAGGCGGCCTGGCGGTGGCGCTATCTGTTTGCGGCGATGATGTCGGTCAACACCTGGGCGATGACCCTTCGCTTCGCGCCGGGAATGCCGGAACAGCACCGGGCACCCTATTTCACCGGCCTGTCGACCACTTGCATGATTGTGGGGGTCCTGTCGACGGGGTTGGGCTATTACCTGGCGGGCACGTTTCCCTTTTACATCACCGTCAGTCTGATTTTCCTCAACATCATGTATTTCACCTTCCTGTTCGCCAGTGTGCGGCAGCGCAATTGCCTGCTGGCGCTGATGATCGGCGCCGCCCTGGGGCCCCTGTTTCACCTGATCTCACCGGAATGGGGTCTGCCATTCTGTGGCGTGATCGCGGGGACGGCCGCTTTCTTCATCGATCAACGCTTAGGGGATGGCCATGGATAGCGGCGTCATCTGGGGAAAATGGGAACTTTGGGGTTTGCTGGGGCTGGTCAGCTTCGCCACATATGTCTGGCGCGCCACCGGCGCCACCATCGCCGTCCGCATCGTTCCCGACGGCGCCATGTTCCAGTGGTTTTCCTGCCTCGCCTACGGGATGCTGGCCGGGTTAATTTCCAGGATCATCCTGTTGCCGGTGGGAATCCTCGCCGAAACGCCGCTGGTGGACCGCCTGGTCGCGTTGGCGGCCGGGTTCCTGGTTTTCGCCGCCTTCAAGCGCAACATGCTACCCAGCATGATTTCCGCTGTCGGTGTCTTCGGTGTTCTTGCGGCGCTTCGGGATTTCGGGGTCTTATAAGCCATGCGCGCTTTCAGCCCCGTCCGGACACTGTTGTTCGCCGCCCTTTTGCTTGCGTCCTGGGCCGGAACGGCGGAAGCACAACCCCGGTGCAAGGCCCCGGACGCGGTCTGCGCGGCGGCCGAGCGGGTATTTGCCATCGCCTCCTTCGATCCCACCGCCAGCGCGGTGCTGATCGAACCGGGGTTGCTGGTCACCAACCGTCACGCCGTCGCCGACAACCAACGCGCTCAGATATTCCTGCCGGCGGGCGGCCAAGTGCTGGCCGACGTGGTGCCGAGCGGTTATGCCGGCGACTTGATCCTGCTCCGCGCCCCGGACCTGAAAGCCCCCGGGAATTGGGCCACCACCGAGAACGCCACCGGGATCAACCTTTACACCATCGGCACCGATGTCGGACGCGGGGCGATCCGGGTCTATCCGCCGGGCCGCATGCTGCTGCCCCCCGCCCCCGGCAAACCCCTGGCCCGGCTTCACCACGACGCCTTCAGCCAGCCCGGCAATTCGGGCGGCGCCCTGGTCGATGCCGAGGGCCGTCTGGTGGCCATCGTCGCGTCGGGCGGCGAGGGCCGCAACGAGGCCATCCCGGCGGCTGAGATCGAAAAGCTTCAATCCCAGTCGGGGCCCGAACACCGGGCCGCCAGCCGGGCCACCGGCGAGGCCACCCGAAAGTGCGCCGAGGCGCTTGACGCCGCCCGGGGGGCGCAGCGGCTGACCCCGAAAAACGTTTCTTTCATCAAGGACCACTGCATCCGCGCCAACAACCGCCAGCTTTGGGACCTGGCGGGACAGGCCTTCGGCCGCCGGCGGATGTTTGATGATTCGGTCGACATGTTCACCCGGGCGCTCGATCAGGACCCCAACGCGATCAATTCGATGATCGCCATGGCCATCACCCTGCACCTGGCCGGGCGCTACGCCGACGAGGTGGTGCATCTGAAACGCCTTGTCGACATCCTACCCGCCGACGCCGAGGTGCTGCGCCTGGGCGTCCAGGCCGGGGCCTGGGGCGGCAACAAGGCGTTGGCGGAAAAGTCGCTGAAGCTCATGGAACGCCACCACCCGAGGCTGGCGCCGCTGGCCCGCGATTTCATCGACAACAACCCGACGCCGCCCGGGCGCCGGAATCAGTAGACCGTTAAAAATCGTCCGCCGGGTCGGGAATCCAGCCGTAACGGACGGGCAGGGTCTCGTAGAACCTGGACGGCCGGGCGCGGCCGACGATGGCGCGTTTCAGCTCCGCCGCCCGCCAGCCCGGGTTCCTGGCCAACAGCCGCGCCGCTAGCGCCGCGATCCGGGGCACGGCGAAGCTGGACCCAGACGCCTTGCCCTTGGCGCCCCGGTGATCGATGACCGCCACCCGATCGCCGGGGACCATGATATCGACATGGATGCGGCCCCAGTTCGAACCTTCGGCCAGGCGTCCGAAATCGTTCGCCGAGGTAACGATGAGGAAGTTGTCCAGATCCAGCGCCGCCGGGTAGACGGGGTCCTTGTCGATGTCGCGGCCGTCGTTGCCGGCCGAAATGACGAACAGCATATGCGGCCGCGCCGCCGCCGCCTCGGCCAGGGCCAGCCAGTCGCTTCGTTTGTTGGATCCCATGGCCATGTTGACGATCACCGCGCCTTGTTTGTCGGCGTCGGCCACCAGCGCCGCCATCCGCGACATTTCCGGCCGCGGATAGCGATAGGGAATGAGCCGCGCCTGCGGCGCCTCGCGAAGCAGGATGCTGGCCACCGCCGTCCCATGGTGAAGCGGGAAAAAGGCCGACCGCGCGGTATCGACGTCATAGGGGCGGGCGTCCATGTCCCAGTAATCGAAGCCGAGAGCCTGTCCTTCGGGCCCGCGGGCAAGGCGGTCGGCGACAAGGTCGAGCAGGTAATTGACCCCCGTATCCACCAGGGCGACACGAATGCCGTCTCCCTCCCTGCCAGGGGACCGTACGGCCGGAAACGTCGGGTTCAAGGGCTCCCTGGAAAGAACCTGCCGGAGATCACGTCCAAGGATAACCAGGGTTTCGGCATCACCCTTTTCGTCGTAATCGATGCGGGCGGCGCGCAGCACCCGGCAATCGGCGCCGACGGCCGCCGACATCGCCGGTCTGAGCCTCCCCTTGGCGAATTCCCGGTGAATTTCCACCGTCACCCGCCGCAATAGGCCTAAGGGAAAAAGGCGCTGGATTTTGACCTCGTCACCGCTGTTGAGCAGCAGCCCGTACTGGGCCCGGCCCGGCCGGCCCTGGAATTCGAACGTCCGTGCCTCCAGCAGTTTTTCGGCCGCGAAGCGGCGGACCAGCTCGGGGCCGGCCTCGGCGCCTTCGGGGATCGGTTTCTCGCAGGTCTGGGCGATGGCGAAACGCATGAAGGCAACCACGTCGGCGTCCGGTTCGGGGGGTGCGGCCGCGGCCCCGGCGGCAGCCAGGAAAAGCGCCAATGGGAGGGTGAATTTCGACGCCCCGGGCGCCCCTCGGCCGCGTCTCATGCGATCGAGACGCGCGATCCCGGCACCAGCACCCGGCCTTCGAACAGGCGCCGCTGCGTCCGGGTGACGGCCGTCTGCTCGGCCACCCAGCCGTCGGCGGTCCGGTTGACGGTGCACGCCACCGGCAGAATCCCGGAAGGCTGGATCAGCCGGATATCGCCATCATCGCCGGCCGAAGGCCGCAAATGCCGGTGGACGACGGTGCCGTCGATGCGGGCCGCGACGGCCAGGCACATGGCGCCGGTCAACGGCAGCGCCCGGTGGACGTTCCCCGACGACACGACGCGCGCCGTCAGGTCGCCGTCGGCGGCCGAAACCTTCTTTCCCGATAGGATGTCGGCGTCTTGGGGGCCCGCCACCATGCCGACGAAGGGAACGGAAGGGAATTTTTCCGTCGCCTCGGCCGGGGTCTTGGCGATCCCCATCATCACCGCCGCCCGGGCGCGGACGGATTCGAGATTTTCCATGACCTCGGTCATGGCGTCGATGTGCGCCGGCGCCTCGGTGCCGGTAACGCCCAAGGCATCGGCCTCGACGAATACGCAGGGGTTGGCGGCATCGACCAGGGACGCCTCGACGGTTGCCAGTCCGGGCACCTCGATCGCGTCGATGACGTTGTCGGTCGGCAACAGCCTGCCCGTCGCGGCACCGCCGGGATCGCGGAATTCCATCCGCACCGGCGCCCCTTCGCCGGCAACGCCGGGAAGCTCAAAATCCCCCTCGACGGCGGCCAGGCCTCCGTCGAGGGCGAACCGGGCGTGGATGATCTTGTCCGTATTGGTGTTGTAGATGCGGACCGTGGCTTCGTCGCCGGCCACCGTTACCAGCCCCTCGTCGACGGCGAAGGGACCGATGGCCGACGACATGTTGCCGCAGTTGGCGCCATAGCCGACCACTTCCTTGTCGACGCCGACCTGGGCGAAGGTGAAATCCACATCGGCGTCGGGACGCTCCGACGGGCCGACGACGCAGATCTTGCTGAGCGACGAAATCCCCCCGCCCATGCCGTTGAGCTGCCGGCCGTTGGGATCGGGGCTGCCGAGGGCGGCGAGGAAAATCCGGTCCCATTCGACACGGTCTTCGGGCAGGTCGTCGCGGCGGAAGACGATCGCCTTCGAGGTGCCGCCGCGCATGAAGACGGCGGGAATTTTTCGCTGGTTCATTCGCCGGCCTCGCGCACCGGGGCGGCCTGCAACGCCGCCAAGCCGGTCAGGTCGGCTACCGAGCCGAGTGTCTCCAGGTTTTCCAGCATCTCGAACAACGGCCGGATTCGCGGTTCCGGCAGGGCCAGGGCGGCGCAATCCTCGAACTTGGTCCACAGCTCGTCCCGGGACATGGGGTTGGACGGCCCGCGCCCCAGTTCATGGTCGATGCGGGCCGAAAGCCTGGTCCCGTTGCGGGTGGTGACGATGACTTCGGCGCAGAACTGGTTTTCCGATTCCGCCGCCATGTCGGGATGTTCGCCGACTCCGATCAGGGGCAGCAGCTTCGCCGTTTCCGGGTCGGCGACGGCGGAGTCCTCGAAGTGGGCGAAGACCACGCGGCCGTCGGTGAGCGCCCGGGCGGTCACGTATTGGATAGAGAATTTACCCTCAAGCCCGGTTCGCGGATCCGGGTGGTCGGTGTGCGGCAGCCGCCGGGAATTGGTCAGTATCTCGATCCCAGCCACGTCCCCTGGTTTCAGCCCGTCGTCACGGACCAGCTTCAGCATGCAGTTGATGGCCGGATGGGTGGAGCCGCAACACGGGAACTGCTTCAACCCTAAGCCCTTTTCGACGATGTCCAGCGGATCGGCCCAGTTGTCGAATATTTTTTCGGCGTCGAAGTTCCCCGGCCCGTTGAAGACGTTGAGGAATCCGTGGCCGTGCTCGAAGGCGTCGCCGGCGGCGGTGAAGCCCTGCCGGGCCAGTATCGCCGCCAGCATGCCGTTCCTCACGCAATGGCCGACGTGGAGCGGCTTGGTCATGGTGCCGAAATTGGCCTTGACGCCCGACGCCAGCGACACCGCCAAGGCCAGCGCCGTTTCTGTCTCGTCTTCCGATAAGCCCAGCAGCAGCGCCGAGGCCGCGACGGTGCCGAAGATTCCAAGGGTCGTCGTCGGATGCCAGCCCTTTTCATAGTGATGGAAATTGACCGCCCGGGCGATCCGGGATTCGGTCTCGAACCCGGCCACGTAGGCGGTGAGGACGTCTTTGCCGCTGGCGCCGGTCATTTCGCCGAAGGCGATGATCGCCGGCACCAGCGGCACTGACGGATGGCCGCCGATGGAGGGCGCCATGTCGTCAAAATCGAGGGCATGGGAAGCGGTGCCGTTGATCAACCCCGCGTCCAGCGGGCCGGTGCGGGCGGCGCGGCCGAACACCAGGCACGGGCCGCCGCCGTCGCCGATGCCGTGGACGCTTTCCAGGATACGGACGCATTCCTCCCCTGAGCCCGCCAGGGTCACGCCGACGGTATCGAGGATCGCCGTCTTGGCCCATAAAACGGCCTCATCGGGCAGGACGTCGTAGCTGAAGGCCCCGATCCGGCCGGCCAGTTCCTTGGCAATGCCCATGGTGTCGTCCTTTCGCCCCGATTATACACCCCGGCCCGAAAAAAACCGACAGCCCCCCCTATTTCAGCCCTAATTTCAGGCCCTATTCCAGTCCCAGGGGGCCGAGGACCTTGGGGCTGCTTTCGCGCACCCTTTCCAGCGCCGTCTGCCACAAGTGCCGGCCCACGGCGGCGGAATCCGCCGTCCCCGGACCATGATCGCCGGCCCGGATCGCCGCCGCCAGGGTCTTGTTGAGGTCGGCGAGCGGGACTTCGGCGCCCAGAATCCGGGTGAGCTCCCGCAATTCCCGTTTTTCCGGCCCGTCGCCGATGTCCCGCTGGCGCTCGGCGATGGCGCGGGCGCCGGCGATCATCAGTTCCTTGTAGCGCTCATCGTCTGGCAGGATGATGGAACCGTCGCCGCCCTCGATCCGTTCGACCAGGGCTAGCAGTTCCTCGCCAGTGGGACGGTCGCGCATCAGGCCGCCTCCCCTTCCCCTGCCCCGGTCAGGCGCAGGACTTCCAGCTCCAGTTCCGGCACCACGTGGGCGGTCAACGCCAACTCCAGGGATTCCTCGCCGCCGCAAACGTGGCGGGCGGCCTGTTGGCAGGCGATGACGGCCCAGCGCACGTGGGCCATGACCTCCCAAAAGGCGATGCGGGCGGGATCGATTGTCCGCCCCGAGGCCTGCTCATAGGCGTCGTAGAAAGGTTTCCGGTCGGCGATGCCGCCGGCTTCGCGCTCATCGGCCCCGAACCGCCAGCAACGGGCGCAGAACCAGGCGAGGTCTTCTTCCGGCTCGCCCCAACCGGCGAACTCCCAATCCAGGATTCCGGTCATTCGGCTCCCGTCGACCATGTAGTTGCCGGTCCTGAAATCCCGGTGGCAAAACACGACGTCGGCCTTTTCGGGAGCCTTTTCCGGCGCCTTCAGCTCCAGCCACCGGAGTCCCCATTCAAGCGCCGGGCAGGCGGCGCCGAGATCGTCGAGCCAATGCCGGTAGCGGGCGACGGCATCGAGCGCCGGAGAATCCTGGGGCCTATCCAGGAACGAAAGCGCCTTGCCCTCTGGACGGATGGCGTGAATTTTCGCCAGTTCCGCGCCTAAGGCCCCGACCAGTGCGTCGTCCGGGGGCCGCTTGACCAGCCGGTGTCCGGCTGCCTCGCCGGTGAGGCGGTGCATGATGAAAAAAGGCCCGCCAATGACGGCCGGGTCCTCGCCCATCAGGCACGGCGTCGGCACCGTGACGCCGGTCTTGTGGGCCAGTTTGAGAATTTGGAATTCCTGCAACCGGCCATGACTGGCGGCGACCGGGGTCGCCGCATCCCGGCGGAGTACTAAATTATGCTTTCCGGGCCAGTCACCGCCGGCGACAGTGATGTCGAGAAGCCAGTTTTCCTGAACGGCGCCGCCGGGTAGGCGCCTGAAATCGGTGATCGTGACCGCGCTTTCGGCGGCCTTGGTCAGGAAGTCCCGGAGCCGGTCCCGGGCGTCCTTATTCACCCCCATTGCCAGAAGTCCAGCCCTTCGTCCCGGAAGAACCGCGCCAGCACCATTTCGTGGACCTCGGAGGCGCCGTCCACCAGCCGCGCCTGGCGGGCATAGCGGTACATCCATTCCAGCAACGTGTCCTTGGAATAGCCCTTGGCGCCGCAAAGCTGGATCGCCGTGTCGACGGCCAGGTGCAGGGTGTCGGCGACGGCGACCTTGGCCATGGACACTTCCTTGCGGGCGAAGTCGCCCTGGTCCAGCTTCCAGGCCGCGTTCATGACCAGCAGCCGCCCGGTGTGGATGGCCATGGTCGCCTGTCCCAGCTTCATCTGCACACTTTCGCGCTCGATCAGCTTG
Source organism: Alphaproteobacteria bacterium MarineAlpha3_Bin3 (assembly GCA_002938075.1). Classification (GTDB taxonomy): domain Bacteria; phylum Pseudomonadota; class Alphaproteobacteria; order Rhodospirillales; family Casp-alpha2; genus Casp-alpha2. The sequence continues at coordinate 12,987 of PTLK01000009.1, read as the reverse complement.
TGGCCGAAGGCTTCGCGTTCGGACACATATTCACCGGCGATCTCCAGCGCCCGCTTGGCCATGCCGAGCCAGCGCATGCAATGGGTCAGCCGCGCCGTGCCAAGGCGGATCTGCACCACCTTGAGCCCGTCGCCGACTTCTAAAAGCCGATTCTCGTCGGGGATTTCGAGGTCCGTGAACATCAACTCGCAATGGCCGCCGTGTTCCTCCGGCCCCATGATCGGGATGCGGCGAACGATCCCCCACCCCGGCTGGTCGCGGTCGAACATGAACGCCGTCAGGCCCTTCCTCGGATCGTCGCTGGTCCGCGCCACGAGGAGGAAGTGCTGTGCCGCCCCGGCCCCGGTGATGAACCACTTGTGACCATGGATGATCCACGAATCGTCTTTCTTCGTCGCCGTCGTCTTCATCATCCCGGCCGGGTCGGAGCCAGCGCCGGGATGGGGCTCGGTCATGACGATGGACGAGCGCACGGTGCCGTCGATGATCGGCTGCAACCATTTGTCCTTTTGCGCCTCGGTGCCGACCTTGTTTAAGACGATCATGTTGCCGTCGTCCGGGGCGGCGGCATTGAAGACCACGGGGCCGAAGATGGAGCGGTTCATTTCCTCGTAGCACACGGCCATGGACACGGTGTCCAGCCCCTGCCCGCCTCTTTCGGTGGGCATGGCGAGCGCCCACAGGCCCTCCGATTTGGCCTTTTCGCGCATTTTTCCAAGCAGGTCCTGGTTGATGTTCTGGTGCTCGTCGAAGGACTCAGGATCGGCTTCGAGCGCCAATAGATGGTGCTCGACGAAGGCGCGAATGCGCTTTCGGATGTCCTCGGTCGCGGGCAAAAGGGTGAAGTCCATGGGTGCGTTCCTAAAGCGAGCTTACCAGATGGCCGCCGTCGACGGCGAGGATGGCGCCGGTCATGTAGGCGGACGCGTCGGAGCACAGCAGCAACAAGGGCCCGGAAAGTTCCTCCATGGTGCCGGGGCGGCGGAAGGGAATGCGCTTGAGCTGCTTTTGCCCGTGCTCGCTGGCCAGGTATTCCCGGTTGAGGTCGGTTTCCACGAACCCGGGCGCCAGCGCATTGACGCGGATGTTTTGCGGTGCCAACTCCAGCGCCAACGCCTTGGTCATCTGCACCAGCCCGGCCTTGGAAACGGCGTAGGGCAGCACCCCCTTGCCGACGCGAAGGCCAAGCACCGAGGCGATGTTGACGATAACGCCGCCGGTTTCCGCCGCCGCCATGCGCTTCGCCGCCTCCTGGGCCACGGTCCAAGCGCCCTTCAGGTTGGTGTCCAGAATCCGATCCCAGTCGTCCTCCGTCAATTCCAGCGCCGCCTTGCCGCCGGCGACGCCTGCGTTGTTGACGACCACCGTCACCGTGCCGGCCTGTTCCTCGATGGCCTCGAACGCCTGGGCGACGCTGGCGGCGTCGGTGACGTCCATTTCGACGCCGATGGCCTTGCCGCCCCCTGATCCGGATAGGGCCTCGATCCCGGCCACGGTTTCCATCACCTTGTCCAAACGCCTAGCGCAAACGGCGACGCGGGCCCCAGCGGCGGCCAGGACGCCGGCGAAATACCGCCCGAGTCCGCCCGAGGCGCCGGTGACGAGGGCGGTTTTGCCGTCGAGATTGAAATCAGGGGTCATGGCGGTACCTTATGAGTTTTTTGGCAATTCCTTGGCCTGCTCGCGCAGGATGAATTTCTGAATCTTGCCGGTCGAGGTCTTCGGCAGCGGCCCGAAGACGACTTCCCTCGGCGCCTTGAAATGGGCCAGATTATCACGGCACCACTGGATAATATCTTCCGCCGAGACATTTTCGGCGTCCGGCGTCAAGGTCACGAAGGCGCAAGGGGTCTCGCCCCATTTGTCGTCGAGCTTGGCGACGACAGCGGCCTCCATCACCTTCGGGTGCCGGTAAAGTGCCTCTTCGACCTCCAGCGACGAAATGTTCTCGCCGCCGGATAAGATAATATCCTTGGACCGGTCCTTGATCTCCACATAACCATCCGGGTGGACGACGCCCAAATCGCCGGTATGGAACCAGCCGCCGGCGAAGGCTTCGGCCGTGGTCTCTTCGTTCTTGAGGTAGCCCTTCATCACCGTGTTGCCGCGCAGCATCAGCTCGCCAATGGTTTCGCCGTCGGCGGGCACCGGGGCCATGGTTTCCGGGTCGAGCACCCTCTGCTCGAACAATGTTGGATAGCGCACCCCCTGGCGGGCCATTTCCCGGGCCTTGTCTTGCGGGTCCATATCGGCCCAGGCTTCCTTGGGCGCGCAATAGGTGGACGGCCCGAAGCTTTCCGTCAGCCCGTAGAGATGGGTGACGTTGAAGCCCATTTTCTCCATCGCCGCGATGACGGCGCTCGGCGGCGCGGCGCCGCCGGTTGCCACCTCGACGGTGCGCCCGAGGGCCGCTTTCATGTCGTCGGGTGCGTGGACCAGCATGTTGAGGACGATCGGCGCCCCGCACATGTGGGTGACGGCGTGCTCGCCGATCAATTGGAAGATCGGCGCCGGGTCGATGCGGCGCAGGCAGACGTGGGTACCGCCGACCGCCGTCACGCCCCAGGTGTAGCACCAGCCGTTGCAATGGAACATCGGCAGCGTCCACAGGTAGACCGAGTCGGCGTTGAGCCCGAACACCAGGGCGTTGCCGAGCGCGTTGAGGAAGGCGCCGCGGTGGTGATAAACGACGCCCTTGTGGTTGCCGGTGGTTCCCGACGTGTAATTTAGGCTGATCGCCCGCCATTCGTCGTCGGGCGGGGTCCATTGGAAGTCCGCATCGCCTTCGGCCAGCAACGCCTCGTAATCGGTCTCGCCGAGCAATTCCCCACCTTCCGCCAGCGGGTCGTCGATGTCGATGATGGTAATCGGGGAATCGCGTTGCTTAAGCGCCTCCTTGATCACCGGCGAGAACTCCCTGTCCGTAATTAGCGCCTTGGCTTCGGCGTGGCCGAGGATGAAGGCGATGTCCGCCGCGTCGAGGCGGAAGTTGAGCGCGTTCAGCACCGCGCCCGACATCGGCACGCCGTAGTGGGCCTCCAGCATCGGCGGCGAATTGGGCGCCATCACCGATACCGTGTCGCCATCGCCGATGCCGCGCTTGTTCAGGGCCGAGGCCAGCCGGCGGCAGCGTCCGGCGAATTCCCGGTAGGTGAATTTCCCTTCACCGTGGACGACGGCGGTCTTTTCCGCGTAGACGTTTGCCGCCCAATCGAGGAACGACAGCGGCGTTTGCGGCTGGAAATTAGCCGCATTTGCCTCCAGGCCGGTTTCGAAGATGTTTTTGCCCCCCTCGCCCATTCAACACCTCAGCGCATGACAAACGGGTTCGGCATCTCGGACGCCGTCGACACCCAGACGGTCTTGGTCTGCATGTATTCCTTAATCGCTTGCTGGCCGCTTTCGCGCCCCAGGCCGGAGCGCTTGTAGCCGCCGAAGGGGGCCATGAAGCTGACGGCGCGGTAGGTGTTGACCCAGACCGTTCCCGCCTGCAACCGTTTTGGAATTTCGAGGGCGCGGTTGATGGACGACGTCCACACGCCGGCCGCCAGCCCGTAGACCACGTCGTTGGCGATTTCCACCGCCTCGTCGTCATCCTTGAACGGGATCACCGACAGCACCGGGCCGAAGACTTCTTCCTGGGCGATGCGCATGTCGTTCCTGACGCCGGTAAAGATCGTCGGCTCAACGAACCAGCCGTCGCCGCATTCGGGCCGTTCGGCCCTGGCGCCGCCGAGCACGCATTCGGCCCCTTCGTCCTTGGCCACATCCAGGTAGCCGAGGATTTTCTCAAATTGAGGCATGGTAGTCACCGGGCCGATCTGGGTGTCCAAGGACATGGGATCGCCCATTTCGGCGGTCTTGGCGAATGCCACCAGCTTGTCGACGAATTCGTTGTGGATCTTGTTCTGCACCAATAACCGCGAGCCGGCGATGCAGGTCTGGCCGGTGGCGGCGAAGATGCCGGAAATGGCGCCCTTGACGGCGTTATCCAGGTCGGCGTCGTCGAAAACGATATTGGGCGACTTGCCGCCCAACTCCAGGCTTACTTTCTTCAGCCCGGCGGCCGCCTTCTCGTAAACATGGGTGCCCGATTGGATGCCGCCGGTAAAGGCGATCTTGGCGACGTCGTCGTGGATCACCAGCGGTTCGCCGGCCTCGGGCCCGAAGCCGGTGACCACGTTGACGACGCCCTTGGGAAAGCCCGCTTCCTCGACCAGCTTGACGAATTCGAGGGCCGAGGCGGGGGTGAACTCGCTCGGTTTCAACACCACTGTATTGCCCGCCGCCAGCGCCGGCGCCAGCTTCCACGCCGTCAGCAGCAACGGCGAGTTCCACGGTACGATGGCGACGATGACGCCCAGGGGCTCGTGCACCGTGTAGGCGAAGTGGTCGGGTTTGTCGATGGGCAGCACCGCGCCCTCGATCTTGTCGGCGAGGCCAGCGAAGTAATAGTACCACTGCGGCACGTATTTGAGCTGCATGCTCATTTCGGCGATCAGCTTGCCGTTATCCTTGACCTCGATCTCGGCCAGGCGGTCTGCGTTTTCGGCGATCAGGTCGCCGAGGCGGCGTAGCAAGTGGCCGCGCCCGGTCGCCGTTAAATCCCGCCATTGCGGCGAATTGAGCGCTTTTTTCGCCGCCGCGACGGCGCGCCCGGCGTCTTCGGCGTTGCCGCGGGCGAACAGCGCCCAAGGCTTGCCGGTAAAGGGGTTGATGCTTTCGAACCATTCGCCGGACGCCGGGTCGGTCCATTCGCCGCCGATGTACATCTGGTATTTTTCGAGTTTGGCCATGTCGTCCTCCCTACGTTTCGCCCAACAGAGCCTGGCGGAAGCGTTGTTTAAGAATAACCCCTTCCTTCGGCGGTAGCACGAAGTCCAGGTCCTCGGCCCGCACCTTGATGTTGAAGAAGACCGGACCCGGGGCTTTCAGGATCACCGGCAGGGCCGCGTCCAGCCCGCCCTGGTCGTCGACTTGGCCGGTGACCGGGAACCCCGACGCCTTGGCGACGCCGGGCAGGTCGGCGCCAAAGGCGGTGTGGGTTGGCTGCATGCCGGTTTCGCCGTAGCGTTCGTTGTCGAAGACGACGATTGCGAGGTTCGGCGGCGCCTGGATAGCAATGGTGGCGAGGCTGCCCAGCCCCATTAGCATTTCGCCGTCGCCGGTGATCACCAGGACCCGGCTCTCGGGCCGAGCCAGGGCAAGGCCGAGGCCGATGGCGGAGGCGCCCCCCATGGCCCCCCAGAGGGGAAAGTTCAAAGGATCGTCGCCAGCCGCCGTGATGTCCCAGGCGCACGACCCCAGCCCGGCGACGACCAGCAAACCGCGGCGGTCTTGGAGCAGCGCCTGGGCGACGCGGCGCCGGCGCAGGGGGTAGGTTTCGCTTTGTTTTTCGTCCGCGTCCATTATTACGTCCTATTTCCCGCTGGCCTATTTCCCGAACGTCTTTTTGGGCGTCAGTTTTTGATGCAGCAGCACCGCCGTCCGGCAGTTGTTTTTGAAAACGCCTTCGGCGGCCTCGGCCACCGTTTCGGCGGCGGCGCCCGGTTTCGACACCACCTCGACGTCGAACCCGGCGGTGGTCAAAAGCTTCTTGGCGTTCCTGCCCATGGGCTTCTGCCACGGATTGAATTCGCGCCATTGGCCGCGCATGGTGACCAGCATCAACAGCGGCAATTCACACGACCGGGTCAGGGAAAACATGTTGATGCAGTTGCCGATACCCGACGACTGCATCAACAGCACGCCGCGCTCGCCCCCCAGCCAGGCCCCGGCCAGCAGCGCCACGCCTTCCTCCTCGGTGGTCAGGAGCACCGCGGTCATCCGCTCGTCGGCGTTGCAACGCTCGATCAACCGCTTGTGGCCCATGTCGGGGACATAGGCGACCTGACGGACGCCGGCCTCGATCAGGACATTGAATATATCGTCGGCCCATTCGCTCATCGGGAATTCCCCGCCCTATTCCTCAACAAGGTCGTGCCTTTTCACCGCCTCGAGTTGCCAGCCGCCCTGGGCCCGGCGCCACAAGGTGTACGCGCCATAGGCGAGCACGATGGTGGCGAGGATAGGACGGGTCACGCCGCCCATCATGTAAAGGGGCACGGATACGGCGAAACACGCCACCGGCAGGTAGAAAAGAGTCCATTTCTTTTTGCCCCGGTGCCCCTGGAACAAGGGGAAGACGGCGGAAAAAATAGCGATGGTGAAGAAGAACAGCGACCACGGCCGGGTGAAGAAAGGCGAGATGTCGGTGGTGATGGCCATCGCCCGGGCCAGGTTGAGCTCGGCGATGTTACCCAGCACCACGCCCAGGATCATCGGCGCCAGGGGGAAGCCGAAGTGGCGCATGAGGAAACCGAGAATGCCGAACCACACCAGGGTCCAGATGTCGAATTCGATGTTGTTAATGGCGAACACGCCGATGCCGCAAAACCCCAGGATCACCCCAGCCAACACGTACATGCGAATCCGGGTCACCAGCACGAACACGCGCAGCATGAACGACTGCAGGCCGAGCATCATGAAGGTGGCGAGGAAGAAGGAGATGAAAATGGAATAGGCGATCAGCGGTTCTTCGGCGATGAAGGTGGGGCTGGGGATGACGTCGTGGATCAAGAGCGCGCCGAGCATCACCGCCGTCGTCACGTCGCCGGGAATGCCTAAGGCCATCATCATGATCAGCGCGCCACCTTCGACCGCGTTGTTGGAGCTTTCCGGCGCGATGATGCCGTCGGCGATGCCGGTGCCGAACTTCTCGGGATGTTTGGAGGCCTTCTTGGCCTGGTCGTAGGCGAGGATGTTGGCGATCGACCCGCCGGCCCCCGGCAGGATGCCGGTGAACACGCCGATCAGCGACGAGCGGACGACGATGGTCCACCGCTTCAGGACCTCGCGGACGGCCCGGCGGTGCTCGATCCTGACATAGATGGTTCCCTTATCCGTCAGGGATTTTCGCGCCGCCACTGGATCGCGGACATCTCTCAACAGTTGGCTGAAGGCGAACAGGCCGATCAGCACGGCGATGAAATCGAATCCCTGCAGCAGCGTATCCGATCCGAAGTTGAAACGCGCCATGCCGATGGCCTCGTCCTCGCCGACGGTCCTGATCAGAAGCCCCATCGCCCCGGCGATCAGTCCCTTGACCATATTCTCTCCGGCCAGGCTGGCGGTGATGGTCAACGCGAACATCACCAACATGAAGTAATCCCAGGGATTGAACTCCAGCCCGATCCTGGCAAGCTGCGGGGCCAGCGTCACCAGCAGGATGGCGCTGATGATGCCGCCGGAAAAGGACGACCACACCCCGATGCCGAGCGCCAGGCCCGGTTCCCCCCTTCTCGCCATAGGGAAGCCGTCGAAGGTGGTGGCCACCGAGGATGGGGTCCCCGGAATGCCGGTCAGGATGCCGGCCATCAGGCCGCCGGAAAGGCCACCGACCAGCACGCTGACCATGGTCGCCAGCCCCTGCGGCGCCGGCATGCCAAAGGTAAACGGTAGCGTCAACACCACCGCCATGGCGATGGTGAAGCCGGGGATGGCGCCGGCGATCAGGCCGCCAGCAACGCCAACCATCATCAGGATGAAGGTCTTGATGGTTCCAAGTTCGACAAAAGCCGCAAGGATATTTTCGATTATCACTTCGGCTTTCCCTTAGAACTGGCCAAGGATCATGCCCGGCGGCAGCAGGACGCCGAGGCCGAAGGTGAAAAGGCTCCACATGCCGCCGATGGCCAGCAGCGCGACTGCGGCGTGGAGCACCAGGTTTTTCCGGTCCCAGCCACCCAATACGTTCAACAATACGAAAACGAAGGAAACGCCGCCGATCAACATGCCGAGCACTGGGAGCGTCGCCAGGTAGACGAAAAACAGCCCGAAACACCAAAGCGGATTGCGCCAATAAAGGACCCAGCCCCGGATTCCGGGTTCACACGCGGTGTCTTCGAGTTCCGTTTCATCGGCACCCTGGCGCAAGGATTGAACGAGATAAATCACCGACAGAAACGTTAAAATGCCGAGAATTGCCCGGGGCCAGGTGGACGGCATCAGCACCCCGTAATCGGGCTGGCGGATGTCGAAGGTGGCCCAGAAGAAGACACCGCAGAAAACGAGCAGCACGATGGCAATGATGGCATCGCGGTTAAGACGGTCCATGGCGGCCTCGTGTCGGGTGGAAACCGAAAACGGCCCGGACCGGGGTTACAGTCCGGGCCGCTTTGCAGCGGTTTTACGACGTGTTTTTATTTCTTATACATGCCGATCTTGATGGCGACCTTTTCGTGGTCCATGTAGGTCTTTTCGGCCCACTCGCGGTAGCCCTTGGGCCCGACCCACTTGATGTCGGTGCCCTTGGCGTCCATCTGCTTCAACAGGTCCTTGTCCGCGGCGGCCTGCTTGAAGACGTCCGACCAGTATTCGATGATGTGCTCGTCGGTGCCTTTCGGGGCCACGATGCCGCGCTTTAGCGCATACACAAGATCGATGCCCAGTTCCTTCAGCGTCGGCAGGTTGGGCAGGTGTTTGGACCGTTTTTCGGCGGCAATGGCATAGCCCTTGAGGTCGCCGCCTTCGAGGTACTTGCGCCCGGAGGCGACGTTCAAGGTCCCGAGCTGAATGGCGTTCGACAGCAGCGCCGTCATCCGCTGCCGGGTGCCGTCAAAGGGTACGTATTTGAACTTCATGCCAGTCAGGTCTTCGAGGATCAGCCACATGAACTGGCTGGTGGAACCGAAGGTGGCGCCGGTAAGGATGGTGCCGGGCGCGGCCTTGGCCGCCTTTTCGAGTTCCTTCAGCGAATTCCAGGGGGCCTGGCCCGAAGCGCCGATGATGTCCGGGGTCGATGTCAGAAGCGCCACCGTCTCGAAGGCCGGGAAGGTGATTTTGATGCGGCCGTTGAGATAGCTGGTGATGGCGCTCTGGTGGATGGCGAACAGCGTGCAGCCGTCGGACTTCGACTTGGCCGCTTCCTTGGCGCCCTTGTTGCCGCCCTGACCGGGGATGGTGACGACCTTGATCTTGGATTTGACGTCAAGTTTCTTAATGATTTTTTCGAAAATCGAGAAGATAACGTGGGTGCCGCCGCCGGCCTTCCATGGCACGATCAACTTGGCGGTGGAGCATTTCGGCGCCGCCGGGTGCGCTTCCGCGGCACCGGGGGCAAACGCCAGGGCCGCCGCACCGATGGCGATGCCGGCGATAAGACTGTGGAAAAATCCCTTGTTCATTGTATCCCTCCCAAAGAAAATTAGCTTGTTTCCAAGGGAATGGCGGTAAACGCGCGCTACGAACAATGGGTGATTTTGACCGCATCTCCCCCCGTTCCCTAGTGTCCGCAGACAAGACTAAACCAATCGAAATTGCAAGGCCAGCCCCACGCTAAGGTCAAAATTTCCGCCGATGGACGGCTTATTTCTAAGGCGTTATGATATTTTCCTGAGACATATTAACAGTCGTTAAATTAAGGCGAAACGACAAGGAACCCGGGGATGAGAAACCTTGAACTGCCCGGCCGGTCCCCCGTGCATGCGACGGCGGGCATGGCAGCGACGTCGCACCCGCTGGCGACGGCGGCCGCCCTCAACGTCCTGCAATCCGGCGGCAACGCCATGGACGCGGCGGTGGCGGCATGTGCCGTGCAGTGCGTGGTCGAACCCCAGTCCACGGGCATCGGCGGCGATTGCTTCGTGCTCTATTCGCCCAAGGGCGGCGACGGCATCATCGCCTATAACGGCTCTGGCCCGGCGCCGGCGGCGGCGACACGGGAATGGTTTGCTGAAAACGGCATCGAGGAAATCGGCGAACACTCAGCCCACGCGGTCACCGTGCCCGGCGCCGTCGACGCCTGGTGCCGGCTGATCGAAGACCACGGCACGATGAGCCTCGGCGAGCTTCTCCAGCCGGCCATCCGATACGCCCGGCACGGGCATCCCGTCCACGACCGGGTGGCCTTCGATTGGCGGCGGTGCACGGAGTTGCTCGGCAGGGACCCGGGGGCGGCGCGTATCTACCTGCCGGGCGGCGAGGCGCCCAAGGCCGGGAGCCTGCATCTGCAGCCGCAATTGGCGGCAACGCTGGAAAAAATCGCCGCGGGGGGGCGCGACGCCTTCTATACCGGGGCCGTCGCCGAGGACATCGTCGGCCACCTGAAAAGCCTGGGCGGCGCTCATACGCTCGACGATTTCGCCGCCGCCGCCGGGGAATACGTGGACCCCATCAAGGCGTCTTATCGCGGTCATGACGTTTACCAATGCCCGCCCAACGGCCAGGGGGTGATCGCCCTGTTGCTGTTGAACATTCTCGGCCCCATGGGCCTGGACAAGCTCGACCCCCTGTCGCCGGAGCGCCTGCACCTGTGCATCGAGGCGTCCCGGTTGGCGTACGCGGAACGCGACGCCGTGGTCTCCGACCCGGACCAAGTGGAGGTGCCGGTGGAGAAACTTCTGTCGGCCGAATTCGCCGCCGAGTTGAGGGACAGGATCATTTCGACCCAGGCCATGGACGCGCCACCCTCGGCCGCCCTTCCCGCCGCCAGCACCGTCTACCTTTGCGTCGTCGACAAGGACCGCAACGCCGTCAGCTTCATCAATTCGCTGTTCGAAGCCTTCGGCTCCGGGCTGGTCGGGCCGGAATCGGGCGTCCTCCTGCAAAACCGGGGCTTCAGCTTCAACCTCGATAAGGGCCATGCCAACTGCATCGCCGCCAACAAAAGGCCCATGCACACGATCATTCCGGGGATGGTGGTCAAGGACGCCAAGACGGTGATGCCGTTCGGGGTCATGGGCGGCCAGTATCAGGCCTTCGGCCACATGTATTTCCTGACTAACCTGTTCGAGCACGGCCTCGGCCTTCAGGAAGCCATGGACCTGCCGAGGCTGTTTCCGGCCTTGGACGGTCCCGTCGAAATCGAAAGCGGTATGCCCGCCGATACCGTCGCCGGGCTTGAGGCCATGGGCCACAAGACCGCGGCGACGGCAAAGCCCATCGGCGGCGCCCAGGCGATCCGGATCGATTGGGACGAAGGTGTGCTGACCGGGGCCTCGGAACCACGCAAGGACGGCCAGGCCCTCGGCTATTAGATCCTCGGTTCAGGGGCGCGGCCTAAAACAGGCCCTCGACCATCCCCGCTTCGTTGAGGTGAATGGTATTGGCCGCCGGCACCCGGGGCAGACCCGGCATGGTCATGATTTCACCGCAGACGACGACGATGAACCCGGCGCCGGCCGACAGCCGCACTTCGCGGATCTGTATCACGTGCCCCGACGGCGCGCCCTTCAGGTTGGGATCGGTGGAAAAGCTGTATTGGGTTTTGGCCATGCACACGGGCAGGGTGCCGTAATCCTCTTGCAAATCCGCGAACTGGTTGCGGACCTTCTTGTCGGCGATGATGTCGTCGGCGCCGTAGAGCTTAGTGGCGATCGTCTTGACCTTGTCCCAGAGCGCCATGTCGTCGTCGTAGATGGGTGCGAACTGGCTCTTGCCGCTGTTTACCAGCTCGACCACGTGGTGGGCCAGGGCCTCGGTGCCGGCACCGCCATCGGCCCAATGGGTGCATTCGATGATCTCGACGCCGAGGCCCTCGACGCCTTCGCCGATGGCCGCAACCTCGGCATCGGTGTCGGCGGTGAAGCGGTTGACGGCGACCACCACCGGCATCCCAAAGGACTTCACGTTGCGGATATGCCGGGCCAGGTTGTCGCAGCCCTCCTTGACAGCGTCGGCGTTCTCGGCCCCGAGATCGTCCTTGCCGACGCCGCCGTGCATCTTCAGGGCGCGAACGGTGGCGACGATGACGGTGGCGCTGGGGTTCAGCCCGGCCAGGCGGCATTTGATGTCGAAGAATTTCTCGGCCCCCAGGTCGGCGCCGAATCCGGCCTCGGTGACCACGTAATCGGCCAATTTCAAAGCCGTCTTGGTGGCGATGACGGAATTGCAGCCATGGGCGATGTTGGCGAACGGGCCGCCGTGAATGAAGGCCGGGTTGTTTTCCAGGGTCTGCACCAGGTTTGGCTGCAAGGCTTCCTTCAACAGCACCGTCATCGGCCCTTCGGCCTTCAGGTCTTTGGCATGAATGGGTTCGCGGGTCCGCGTATAGCCGACGACGACCCGTCCGATCCTTTCCTCAAGGTCGGCGAGGCTCATGGACAGGCAGAAGATGGCCATGACTTCGGACGCCACCGTGATGTCGAAGCCCGATTCCCGGGGGAAGCCGTTGGCGACGCCGCCCAAGGACGAGACGATGGAGCGAAGCGCCCGGTCGTTCATGTCGACGACCCGGCGCCAGGCGACGCGGCGTTCGTCGAATCCCAGTTGGTTGCCCCAATAGATGTGGTTGTCGATCAGCGCCGACAGCAGGTTATGGGCGACGCCGATGGCGTGAAAGTCGCCGGTGAAGTGCAGGTTGATGTCTTCCATCGGCACCACCTGGGCGTAGCCGCCGCCGGCGGCGCCGCCCTTCATGCCGAAGCACGGCCCCAAGGACGGTTCGCGGAGGCAGAGGGTCGCCTTCTTGCCGATCCGGTTGAGAGAATCGCCAAGGCCGACGGTGGTCGTCGTCTTGCCTTCGCCGGCCGGCGTCGGGGTGATGGCGGTGACCAGGATCAGCTTGCCGTCCGGCTTGTCGTCCAGGGAATTGATGAAATCAAAAGACACCTTGGCCTTGGTGGGGCCGAAAAGATGCAGGTGCTCTTCCCCGATCCCCAGCTTGGCGCCGATGTCGGCGATCGGCTCCATCTTGCTTTCGCGGGCTATTTCGATATCGGTCTTGGCCATGGAATTTCCTCTTAAATAAATCTATGCCGCCCGGATTATTCCGCCGCGCCGCCAAGGACGTCACCGGCGGCGAGGCCGCTAAGGCCTAAGTATTCGGCGGCCGGGATTTTACCTGAGTCGGGCGGCCGGACCCTGTGCACCTGGATACCGCCGCCGCCATTTGTGGCAACGGTGAAGCCATCGTCTGACACGTCCGTCACCTCGCCGGGCTGGCCGGAG
>PTLK01000089.1 GCA_002938075.1 Alphaproteobacteria bacterium MarineAlpha3_Bin3 | reverse complement strand
GACCGCCGGATAGCTGACCATCCTGACCAGGCCGAAGGTCCTGATGGCGGTCAGGATGTAAGGCAACCACATGACGATGCAGATAAAGACCGCGTAGGCCAGCAGCCTGAGTTCGACCGTCAAGGCGGTTTGGGTGTTCATGATGGTTTCCTCGTGTTGAAAGGGCGTCAACAGACCTCGAACAAGCCCGCCGCGCCCTGGCCGCCACCGATGCACATGGTGACGACGACATTCTTGGCGCCGCGCCGCTTCCCTTCGATCAAGGCATGTCCCGTCATGCGGGCGCCGCTCATGCCGAACGGGTGGCCGATGGAAATGGCGCCGCCGTTGACGTTGAGTGTCTCCATGGGGATGCCCAATTTGTCGCGGCAGTAGATCACCTGCACGGCGAAGGCTTCGTTGAGTTCCCACAAATCGATGTCGTCCATCTTCAGGCCCTGGCGCTCCAATAGTCTCGGCACGGCAAAGACCGGGCCGATGCCCATTTCGTCGGGCTCGCACCCGGCGACGGCCAGGCCGCGGAAGATGCCCAAGGGTTCGATGCCGCGCTTTTCCGCCAGCTTGGCGTCCATGATCACGCACGCCGAGGCGCCGTCCGAGAGTTGGCTGGCGTTGCCGGCGGTGATCCATTTCTCCGGGCCCAGCACCGGCTCCAGCTTGACCAGCCCTTCGGCGCTAGTTTGCGGGCGGTTGCCTTCGTCCTTTTCCAGGGTTACCTGTTCGTCGTGGGTTTCGCAGGATTCCTTGTCGGTGACCTGCTTGACCGACGCCAAGGGCACGATTTCGTCGTCGAAACGCCCAGCGTCCTGGGCCGCGGCGGTGCGCTGTTCCGAAAACAGCGCATATTCATCCTGGGCCTCGCGGCTGATGCCATAACGCCCGGCCACGGTATCCGCCGTCTCGATCATCGGCATCCATAGTTCGGGCTTGTGCTTCATCAGCCATTCTTCCTCGATGTGGCTTTGGTTGAGGCTTTTCTCCACCAGGCTGATCGATTCGACGCCGCCGGCGACCATCACCGGCACCTTGTCGACGATGACCCGCTGCGCGGCGGTGGCGATGGCCTGCAGGCCCGACGAGCAGAACCGGTTGATGGTTGTCGCCGCCGTCGTCACCGGCAGGCCGGCGCGGATGGCCGACAGGCGGGCGACGTTCTTGCCGGTGGCGCCTTCGGGCCGGCCGCAGCCCATGACCACGTCTTCGACCTCTTGCGGGTCGATGCCGGCGCGCTCGACGGCGTGCTTGATGACGTGTCCGCCCAGAACCGCGCCGTGGGTGTTGTTGAACGCGCCCCGGAAGGCCCTGCCGATGGGTGTGCGGGCGGTGGAAACGATGACGGCTTCGGTCATTTTGTTTTTTCCTTCTGCAAATCCTCGAACGTACGGCCGTCGCGGGCCATTTCTTCCAGCAACGGCGACGGTTTCAGCAATTCTCCGTGAATATCGTAAAGCCGGCTCAGGGCCTCATGGACAACCTTCACCCCGACCCGATCGGCATGGAACATCGGCCCGCCCCGGTGAATGGGGAACCCGTAACCGTAAATCCAGATAACATCAATGTCACTGGACCGGAGCGCCAGACCTTCTTGTAAAATCATCGCCCCTTCGTTGACCAGCGTATAAAGGCACCGCTCCCTGATTTCGTCGTCGGTGATGTCGCGGCGCTCGATTCCCAGTTCGTCGGAGACGTCGACGATGATGTCCTCGATCGCCGGATCGGGGATCGGGGCGCGGCTTCCTTCCTCGTAGCGGTACCAGCCGGCGCCGGTCTTCTGCCCGAAGCGGCCCAGTTCGCAAATGCGGTCGCCGATCGGCGAGTAGCGTTCATCCTTATTGCGGGTCGCGGCCCGGCGCTGGCGGATACGCCAGCCGACGTCGAGCCCGGCCACGTCGCCGACAGCGAAAGGACCCATGGTGAAGCCGAAATCGAAAAGCACGCGGTCCACCTGTTGCGGCAGCGCGCCTTCCTCGAGCAGGAAATTGGCCTGGCGGGTATAACAGTGGTACATGCGGTTGCCGACGAAGCCGTCTGCGTTGCCGACCAGGACCCCGACCTTGCCGATGGTCTTGGCCATGTTCATCACCGTGGCGATGGTTTCGGGCGCGGTCTTTCGGCCGCAGACGTTTTCCATCAGCCGCATGATGTGGGCGGGGCTGAAGAAATGGGTGCCGATGACCTGTTCCGGGCGCTCCGTGGCGGCGGCGATCTCGTCGATATCCAGGGTCGAGGTATTGGTGGCCAGGATGGCGCCCGGCTTGCAGGTCTGATCCAGGACCGCGAACACTTGCTTCTTGACGTCCATTTCCTCGAACACCGCCTCGATGACGATGTCGGCGTCGGCGATGTCGGCATAGTCCGTGGTGCCCTGGATGAGGCCCATCCGGGTTTCCCTGTCGGCGTCCGTGAGCCGGCCCTTGGAGACGGCCGCCTCAAAGGTCTTGGCGATGACGCCGAGGCCCTTCTCCAATGCTTCCGGGTCCGTTTCCACCACCCGCACCGGGATGCCGGCGTTGGCGAAGTTCATGGCCAGGCCGCCGCCCATGGTGCCGCAGCCGATGACGGCGGCGGTTTCGATCTGACGGGGGGCGATGTCCTTGGGGACGTCGGGAATCTTGGCCGCCTGGCGCTCGGCGAAAAAGATATGGCGCTGGGCCTTGGATTGATCGGACTCCCGGCATTCGACGAAATATTCGCGTTCTTTCTTCATCCCGTCGTCGAAGGAAAGCGTCACCGCGTTCTCGATGCTGTCGATGCAATGCCAGGGCGCGATCAGGCCGCGGGCCCGGCGTTCGATCTTCTTACGCTGGCCCTCGAAGAAGCCGTCGGGGGGCTTCGGCGCATCCAGGTCGCAGGCCCGTTTGAGGACGCTGCCATCGGCGACCCGGGCCTCGGCGAAGGCGACGGCGGCGGCCACCAGGTCGCCGCCGGCCACCTCGTCGACAATGCCCATCGCCCGGGCGTCTTCGGCACCCACCGGATCGCCGGTGAGGACGATCCCCAGCGCCTTTTCCGGCCCGATCAGGCGCGCCAAGCGCTGGGTGCCGCCGGCGCCGGGAATAAGCCCCAGTTTCACCTCCGGCAGGGCGAATTGGGCCGACGGGGCGGCGACGCGGAAATGACACCCCAGGGCCAACTCGAACCCGCCGCCGAAGGCGACGCCGTGGACGGCGGCGACGACTGGTTTTGACGACGACTCGGCCCGATCGATGACGCCACGAAGCATCGGCTCGATCGACGGGGAGCCGAATTCACGGATATCGGCACCGCCGGAAAAGCAGCGCCCGCCGCCGGTCAGGACCAGGGCCGTGACGTCGGCTGCGGCGGCCTTGTCGATGGCCTCGGCAATCCCCTTCCTGAGATCAATGCCGAGCGCATTGACGGGCGGGTTCTCGAACGTGATGACGGCGATTCCGCCCTGTTTCCGGTAATCGGTAAAGTCGTCCAACGGGCCTTCCTTTCTCGACGGCGCATAGGTTTTCACGTTGTCTCTTCGCCGGCCAGACTTTAAATTGGCAACCCGATAAACCGGTCCAATCTGGGATTAAATCCATGCAATACAAGGTAATTTCGGCCGATTGCCACATCGATCTCATCTGGCTTCCGCCGGACCTGTTCACCGCCAATGCATCGAAGGAATTGAAGGACCGCATGCCCTACCTCACCGACGGCGAAAAAGGCCCGGTCTGGGTCAGCAAGTCGGGGGCCCAGTTCGGGCTCCAGAACGGCATGGGTTCGAGCGGGCGCGAATACATCCCCGGGCAAATCCACCGTTCCGACCGCATGGCCGCCGAGGGATTGTATGAGGACGGCAAGAAGGGCATCCGCCGGCTGACCGATCCCGACTTGCGGATCAAGGACCAGGACCGGGACGGGGTGCAGGCGGAAGTGCTGTTCGGGATTCTCGGCGCCAGCATGCGGCTCAACGATAACCAAGCGGCCACCGAAATGATGCGCGTCTACAACGAATGGTTGGCCGATTTCTGCGACACCCACCCGCACCGCTTCGCCGGGCTGGCGGCCATCCCCAATCACGACGTCGGCGCCGCCGTCGCCGAGATCAGGCGGGTCGTCAAGCGCGGCCGGCTTAGGGGCCTGGAAGTGGCCAACACCCCCGATATGAAGCCCCTTTACGACCCGGACTGGGCGCCCCTGTGGCAGGCCATCAACGATTCCGGGCTGCCGATGCATTTCCACACCATCGGCAGCAATAAACCGGACATGACAGCCATGCCGCCCCTGCAGGCGCGCCAGGCCCATGCCGTCTACATCACCGGCTTTCAGTTGGGCATGGCGCGGATCTTGATGGAGATCATCTACGCCGGCGTTCTCGAGGACTACACGGATATTCGCGTCGTCATCGCCGAAAGCGGCACCGGCTGGATTCCTTATATCCTGGAGCGCATGGACCTGGAATGGGAAGACCAGTACAAGGACCTGACCCTGACCATGAAGCCCAGCGAGTACTGGTACCGCCAGTGCAAGGCGACCTACCAAAGCGACAAGATCGGGGTCCGGCTGATCGACCTCCTGGGCGAGGACAACGTCATGTGGGGGTCCGACTTCCCCCACCCCGACGGCATCTGGCCCGATTCGCAGTCCTTCATCGAAAACGAATTGGGTGGCCTGCCGGCCAAGACCCGGGCCAAGATCGTGTGCGAGAACGCGGCCCGGCTTTACGGGTTTCCGCTGCAATAGGGCCGGCACCATAAACACCCGAGGAGAACTCACGGACATGAAATACCTTCACACCATGATCCGGGTTTCGGACGTCGATCAGTCGCTAGATTTTTTTTGCAAAAACCTGGGCTTAACCGAGACCCGGCGCAAGGACAACGAAGCCGGGCGCTATACCCTTATCTTCCTGGCCGCCGACGAGAGCCCGGAGGCCGAGATCGAGCTGACCTACAACTGGGATCCGGAGGAATATACCGGCGGGCGCAACTTCGGCCATCTTGCCTTCGCCGTCGATAACATCCACGAGACCTGCCGGAAACTCATGGACGGCGGCGTCACCATCAACCGCCCGCCCCGCGACGGCCGCATGGCCTTCGTTCGTTCGCCGGACGGAATCTCCATCGAGCTTTTGCAAAAGGGAGACGCCCTGGAGCCGGAAGAGCCCTGGGCCTCCATGGAAAGCACCGGCGAATGGTAGGGAGCGGGCCATCGGGGCGTGAGGTTGACCGATGAACGAACTTTCCCGTTCGGGCGGCAAACGGTTGGCCGTCCTGATCGGCTCCGGCGACCCG
Source organism: Alphaproteobacteria bacterium MarineAlpha3_Bin3 (assembly GCA_002938075.1). Lineage (GTDB taxonomy): Bacteria > Pseudomonadota > Alphaproteobacteria > Rhodospirillales > Casp-alpha2 > Casp-alpha2. The sequence goes on along the minus strand of PTLK01000089.1, from coordinate 2,199 downwards.
CCCGTTTTCGAAGCCCTGAACCCCGACGGGGGGGCACCGGTGGTCCTGGTGGCGGACCATGCCAGTCGGGCGGTGCCGGCGGCGCTGGACGGGCTCGGTCTCGACGAGGGCCACTTCGAACGCCATATCGCCTATGACATCGGCGCCGCCGGCGTGACCCGCCTGTTGGCCGCCCAATTGGACGCGCCGGCGGTGCTGGCCGGGTATTCGCGGCTGGTGATCGACGTCAACCGGCCGCCGGGTCACCCGCAATCGATCCCCGAAGCCAGCGACGGCACTGAAATTCCCGGCAATAGGGGGCTCGGCGAGGAAGCCCAGAAACAACGCGTCGAGATGTTGTTCGAGCCCTATCACGACGCCATTCACGAAGCCCTGGCGCGCCTATGGCGGCGGGGCAAGCCGCCGGCATTGTTTTCCATTCATAGTTTCACCCCCGATTACGGCGACGAAGACCGCCCCTGGGACGTCGGCGTTCTTTGGAACCGCGATCCCCGCATCGCCCGGCCGCTGATCGAAAGGCTCGGAGCCCGCGGGCTCAACGTCGGCGACAACCTGCCCTATTCGGGGTTGGAACTGGCCTATACCATCAATCTGCATGGGGCGGCCGCGGGGTTGGCCAACTGCGTCGTCGAGATCAACCAGAACCAGGTGTCGGACGGCGAAGGAATCGAACGCTGGGCCGGCATCCTGGCCGGGGTGATGGTCGAAATCCTGCAACTGGATGGGATTCACGAGGTGCGGGAGTTCTGACATGGCCTATACCGAACCCCTTTTCACCATCGGCATCGAAGAGGAATACCTGCTGGTCGACAAGGAAACCCGGGACGTCGCCAGCGACCCGCCGGAAGCCCTGTTCGAGACCTGCCAGAAGCGCGTCGAGGGATTGGTAACGCACGAATTCCTGAAGGCCCAGATCGAGGTCAACACCAAGGTTTGTGAAACCGTCGCCGAGGCGCGGGAAAGCCTGGCGGCGATCCGCAAGACCGTCGTCGAGGTCGCCGACCAATACGGCCTGGCGCCCATCGCCGCCTCGACGCATCCGTTTTCCCACTGGCAGGAACAGACCCACACCGAAAAGGAGCGCTACGACGTCATCGCCCGCGATTTACAGACGGTGGTCCGCCGCCTGATGACCTGCGGCATGCACGTGCACGTCGGCATCGACAACGACGAGCTGCGCATCGACCTGTTGAACCAGGTCAGTTATTTCCTGCCCCACCTGTTGGCGTTCAGCACCTCGTCGCCGTTTTGGCAGGGCGAGGATACGGGGTTGAAATCGTACCGGTTGAGCGTCTTCGATGAACTGCCCCGCACCGGCATTCCCAACGTCTTCGAATCGTGGCCCGAATACCGGCGCCACGTCGATGCCCTTGTCGGCGCCGGCCTGATCGAGGACGCCACCAAGCTGTGGTGGGACGTCCGGCCCAGCGACCGTTTCCCGACCCTAGAAATGCGGATTACCGACGTCTGCACCTGGGTTGACGACGCCGTTGCCGTGGCGGCGCTGTATATGTGCGTCCTCAGGATGTTGTACCGGCTGAAAAAGGAAAACCAGCGCTGGCGACAGTATGCATCGATGTTGATCGAGGAAAACCGCTGGCGCGCCCAACGATACGGCCTGGACGAGGGGCTGGTGGATTTCGGCAAGGGCGAAATCGTCCCCTGCACCCGGCTTTTGGAGGAAATCCAGGAACTCATCCACGAAGACGCCGAGGCGCTGGGTTGCACCTCGGAAATCGGGCACCTGGAAACGATCATTAAGGACGGCACCAGCGCCCACCGTCAGCTTGCCGTCTATTCGGTGGCCTTGAGCCGGGGCGCCAGCCGCGAAGAGGCGCTGATCGAAGTCGTCGATAGGTTGATTGAGGAAACCAGAAAGACGGATTGACGGGCAAAAGGCCGCTTAATTCGCCTTGTCGTCGACTTCCTGGGATTCGATGGCCTTCTGAAGAGACGCCAGAAGTTCGCGTCCGATTTTGCCACCGTCGCCGGCGATTTTTTCGCGCAGGACGGCGCGCATGGCATCGATGTGGGACTTGACGATCCCGACCGCGTTGTCGTCTTCGCGGCAGCCTTCGAGCGTGGTGTCGTAAAGCATCTTGCCGAAGGTGGTGATCAGCGGGTAGCCGAAAGTCCCGCCCTGGCCCCTGAGTTCCAGCGCCAGCAGGTTGATTTCCTGGAAGTGCTTTCCGCGCTCGC
>PTLK01000088.1 GCA_002938075.1 Alphaproteobacteria bacterium MarineAlpha3_Bin3 | reverse complement strand
AAGCCGATCAAGCTCAACGTCGCCACCATCGAGGTCGTTTCCCAGTACCGCCCGCCCCTGAGGCCGCCCAACGTCGAACACCTGTTTCCGACGCCACCCCTGAAGGTGCTTCGCCGATGGGCGTCAGACCGGCTCAAGGCCGTGGGCAAGTCGGGATCGGCGCGGCTGGTCATCCATAAGGCCAGCGCCGTCGAATCGGTGCTGAAGAAAAAAACCGGCTTCACGGCCGCGTTCACCAAACAGCAATCACACCGTTATGACCTGGCCGTCGAGGCGACCCTTGAAATTTTCGCCGACGGCCGCCAAAAGGGCCACGCCTTGGCCCACGCGACGCGTTTTTCGACGTTGCGCGAGGACACCTCGATCAACAAGCGCCAACGGATATGGTTCGATTTGACCGAAGCCCTGGTTAGGGACTTCGACGCCGAAATGGAAAACAACATCCGCCGCCACCTGGGCGCCTGGATCAGGTAAAGTTGTCATCCCCATCCCAAGCAAATGACACCATGAGGGCCTTCGGACACCCCGATAGCCTTGTCCGCGAATACGACCATTGGGTCGTTTTGGTCCGGCCCAAGCAGGTGACGCTGGGGGCTTTGGTCATGGCCTGCAAGGAACGCGCGCAGTCCTTTGGCGCCGTCAGCAGCGAAGCCTTCCGTGAACACGAACGGGTTGTCCGGGATATCGAGCAGGGCCTGAAGGCGTTCTCGGCTTTTGAAAAGATCAACTACCTGATGCTGATGATGGTCGACAAGGAGGTGCATTACCATGTCCTGCCCCGATATTCGGAGACCAGGAATTTCGAGGGCGTTGATTATCCCGATCCCGGCTGGCCCGCCGTTCCCGACCTAACGTCAGGTCCGGTTCTGGAGGGCGAAAGCCTTGCCGCCATGGTAGCGGGGATACGCGGCTGCTGGCCGGATTAGCCGCGCCAGAACGAGCGGCTGAACAGCACGATCACCGTAAACAACTCCAGCCTTCCCAGCAGCATGCCGCCCGAAAGCAACCACTTGGCTTCGTCGGAAAGGGCCTGGAACGTACCCGAAGGCCCGACGATGGGCCCCAGCGCCGGGCCGACGTTGGCGATGGCGGTCGCGGCGGCCGAAAAGGCGGTCAGGAAATCGAGCCCCAACAGGCCCAGCGCCAGCGCCAGCAGCGAAAACGACAGGAACCACATGAAGAAGAAGCTCAGCACCGAAACGATGACTTCCTCGGATATGGGGCGGCGGTTGTAATAGGGGATGAAAACCCCGTGCGGCTGCAAAAGGTGATGGACCTGGGTACGGGCGGCGGCGTAAAGCACCTGAAAGCGGAAGATCTTGATGCCGCAGGTGGTCGACCCGGCGCAGCCGCCGATGAACATGATGAAAAAGAAGATCGGCAGCGCGAAGCTTCCCCACAGGCTGAAATCCGACGTCGCATAGCCGGTGCCGGTGATGATGGAGACGATGTTGAAGGACGCTAGCCTGAGCGCCAGAATAGGCCCAAGCCCGTTCTCGAGCCACAGCCAGCCAGCCGCCATGAGCACCGCCAGGGCCACCGTCGACAGGAAACACTGGACCTGTGAATCCGAGAACATGGCCCTGAAATTTCCCTGCAACGTCCTCAGGTACAGCAGAAACGGCAAGGCGCCGATGATCATGAAGACGGTGGCGATGATGTCGATCCAGGCGCTGTCGAAATGCCCGATCGAGCCGTCGGAGGTGGAGAACCCGCCCGTGGCGATGGTGGTCATGGCATGGGCGAAGGATTCGAACCCGTTCATCCCGGCCAGCCAATAGGCGCCGGCGCAGGCCACCGTCAGCAAAAGATAGATAACGCCAATGGCGCTGGCGACCTGGGCCGCACGGGGCAGCGCCTTTTCCGACTGATCGGAACTTTCCATGCGGAACAGTTGCATGCCGCCGACCTTCAGGATCGGCAGCACGGCGATCGCCATGACGATGATGCCGATGCCGCCCAGCCATTGCAGCAGCGCCCGCCACAACAAGATCCCCGTGGTCAGGCCGTCGAGCCCGGTGATCACCGTCGACCCGGTGGTGGTGATTCCCGACATCGCCTCGAAAAAGGCGTCGGTGAAGCTGAGCCCCAATTGGGTATAAACGAACGGCAGCGAGGCGAAGAACGTCAACGTCAGCCAGCTCAGCGTCGTCATCAGGAAAGCCTGACGGATCGACAGATTCATCGCCCCGGCGCGGCTCGTCAACGCCATGGCGACGCCGACGAACAACGTCACCCCGGACGAAATGGCGAAAACTTCCCAGTCGGGGTTGCCAGCGAGGAAATCCACCGCCGTCGGGATCAGCATCATCAGCGCCAGCGTTGCCAGCAGGAGGCCGATGACCAGAAAAATAGGCCGGAAATCCATATGGGTTCCCCTGCTTTCACTGAAGCCCGGTTAAGGACTCGCGGTCAAGAGGGTGGCTTTGAAAAAAAGCCCTTTCAGGCGCCAAGAGCGCTCTAGTCTGGGGAGGTTCAGGAAAAGGCCGCTTCGCTGGATTGGGAATTGGCGATCATGGCCAGGAACTCGCGCCGGGTCGAGGCGTTGTCGCGAAAGATGCCGAGCATGCGGCTGGTGACCATGAGAGTCCCGGGCTTGTTGATGCCGCGGGTGGTCATGCATTGGTGCGCCGCCTCGACGACCACGGCGACGCCCTTGGGTTCCAGCACCTCGTCGATGGTGTTGGCGATCTGGGCCGTCAGCTTTTCCTGGATCTGCAGGCGCTTGGCGAAAACCTGGACCAGCCGCGCCAGCTTGGAAATGCCGACGATCCGGTGATGGGGCAGGTACGCGATGTGCACCCTGCCAATGATCGGCGCCATGTGATGCTCGCAATGGGATTCGAAGCGGATGTTACGCAACAGCACGATTTCGTCATAACCGTCGGTTTCCTTGAAGGTGCGCTGGAGGATGGTTTTCGGGCACGTGCCATAGCCGTCGAAAAATTCCTCATACGATCGAACGACGCGGGACGGGGTGTCCATGAGCCCTTCGCGGTCCGGGTCGTCGCCGGCCCATTTGATCAGGGTGCGGACCGCCTCTTCGGCCTCGGCGCGGTTGGGCTTGTCGGCGACGGGTTCGATAGGGCCGTCCATATCAGGGACTTTGCCCTTATCCCCGTCGACGACTTTCAGAGTTTTTTCCGCGGTTGTGGTCTTGTCCATGATTTTTTCCGTTCGCTCTTAGTGAACCTGTCCCGCCTGATAGGGGCTGTCGAGGGAAAAGGCGGGGATGTTGACGTCGAAGCGGTCGCCGGTTTCGGTCTCCATCTGATAGGTGCCGACCATGATCCCCGAAGGCGTGCTGAGCGGCGTGCCGGAAGTGTATTCGAACGATCTGCCCGGCGTCAGCACCGGCTGTTCGCCGACGACGCCGTCGCCCTGGATCTCCTGGACGTGGCCCATGGAATCGGTGATCCGCCAATGGCGGGTCATCAACTGTACGGTCTTTGGACCGTTGTTTTCGATCCGCACGTGATAGGCCCAGACGTAATGGCCATCGTCCGGTTCGGACTGTTCGTCCAGATAAAAGGGCTCCACGGTGATGGTGATGGCTTTGGTGGTTTCGGCGTAGGCGTGGGGGTCCGTCATGTGGTTTCCGTTCGGTTTTGAATTTTAGCTCAACAATAAATAGGGCCTTTGGATGATTTTTCCACTCCCGGCGGGACATGCCAACGAAAAAAGACGGGAAATTCCCGGAAAACGGTGGGAAATACCCTTTCCCGGGCGACCCGAAAAGGAACTATTCGGCCGCCGCGATGCGTTCTTCGGGCCACAAAACGGATCCGGGCGCCGTCGGCCGTCCCCTTTCGCGGCGCTCAGATTCGGGCATCACGTCCATGTTCGGCCACAGGCCGGTTTCAAACGTTTCCGCATAGGGAAGGTCCGGATTGACGGCGCGAAGCGCACCGGCCGCAGCCGCATGGTCGTAGTCGAGCGCATGCAAGGCGATGTCGATGCCGCCGTCTTCGGCGGCCAGGATCGAATACCAGCCTCGGGGTGTGCCGTCGTTGGCCGGCATGCCGATGGCGCCCGGGTTGTGCCATAACCGGGATCCCAGCGTCTGCGTAAACGGCAACCCGGAATGGCCCCCGATGACGGCGTCGATGGGGTCGCCGGGGGGGTCGCCGGTGGGGTCGTTCCGGGACAGGCGTTCGAAGATGCGCGCCTTGGCCGCCACCGGCGTCGAGGCGAAAATATATTCCGCGATGTCCTCGTCGCCGCCGTGGATGACGGCGAACCGCCTGCCGCCGAGGGTGAACCTCAATTGCCGGGGTAGCGCCCGCATCCAGGCCAGGGCGTCTTCGTCCAGTTGCGAGGCGGCATGGGCAAACCAGACCTCGGACCAATCGGCGCAGGCGCTGTCGCGTTTGAACCCGCAGCCGCAATCGGCGGCGTTGAAGCCCAGGGATTCCTCGCAGTTTCCCATCACCACCCGGATGCCGGCATCGCGGACCCGCTCGACGGTGGCGACGGGGTCGCCGGCGTAGGCGACGACGTCGCCGGTGCAGACGATTTGTTGCGGGGCCAAGCCCAAGGCGCGGGCCCGGGCCAGCATGGCGTCCGTGGCCTGGACGTTGGAATAGGGGCCGCCGAAGCACAGCACCGGACCGTCGACGGACCCGAGGTCGAGCACGGGAGCTAGCCCAGGGGACGGATCGGGGGACTGACCGGGGGCCAGCCCAGAGGATTGACCGGTCGTCATTCGGGGCTGCACGACGCGCCGCCGAGAACGCAGAACTTAGCGCAATGGGGATGGTTGAGCTGAACCGTTTTCGCCGACTGGGTCAGGCTCCGGCCCAATTCGAAAGCCGGATCATAGGGCAGCAGCGTACACGGGACGATGACCGGATTGTCGGCGCCGCCGCGCTTGAGGATCATCCGTGATGTCGCGCACATCATGGTTTCCGGCTCGACGCCCAGGATATCCCAGCAGTTGATGGTAATTTCCGGAACGTCGGCGCCGGCGTCCATTTCCGGGAACAAAACCAGAGACCCTGGATCGAAGGCTTCGATGGGGATGGCCTCGGCGGCGAACAGGCGGGCATAGCCGCGCCGCACCTCGTCGTCGGATTCGTTCCAACAGGTGCGCCCGGCGACGGTCAGCTTGAAACCGTTTTCGGCCAGCCAGCGCAAGCCTTGGATCATCGGCCCCCAGGTATCTGGGCCGCGGATCATTTCGTGCCGGGCCTTGGTGAAATGGTCGATGGAGACGCGCAGCGTCAGGGCCTCCGCGAAGCGCTCGACAAGCGCCAAAAGCCTTTGGCGCTTGTTCCACATCGGCTTCATGGCATTGGTCAGCACCAGCACCCGGTGGCCCCGGGCGAGTGACTCTTCGATCATGCCGGGCAGGTCCCGGTTCATGAAAGGCTCGCCGCCGGTAAAGGCGATTTCCTCGACCGGCAGACCCGTGGCGTCGATTTCGTCAAGGTATTCCCGGACCTCGGACAGCGACAGGTACTGAAGGCTGTCGTTGACCGGGCTCGAATCCATATAGCAGTTCTGGCACGTGATATTGCAAAGAGAGCCGGTGTTGAACCACAGTGTCCGAAGATGCGTCAGCGCGACGACGGCGCGCTCCACGCCCTCGGCGGTGACATGGGGGTCCTTGAACTTTCGGGGGTCCAAGAACCGCCGTTCGGTTAATTCGAATTCGGGCCCGAATTCAATCTTCGATTTTTCGGTTAGCTCGGTTGTTGCCATGGAAACTGTTTAGCCGCCCAAGGGAAGCAAGCCAACCAAAAAACCGGGAAAACGTAAAGTCGCAGTTGATGCGGATGGTCGCTACTGCGATCGTTACCAACTTCCAGATGGAGACTTGTGGTTTCGTTTGACTGAACAGCCGCCTAATGATTGAGAATACTGCGACTGCCTTTAGGTCGGGGCAGATAATCTGTCGGAGACTGCGGCGAAAAACCCAAATCCGCTGAATATTATCGAAAAGATGATGAAGGTTGGGGTGTCATGATGCGATTATTAATTGTCTTAAGCGTTTTCTTGGCGGTGGCATGCGTGTTGGCCGGGGCCGCGCGAGCGGAGCCAAAACCGGCCGCTCCGACCGGACTGGTCTATCACCCGGACTACCTGCTGCACGATACCGGGCCCTACCATCCGGAAAGACCCGATCGGTTACGGGCAATTTTCACCGGGCTCGAGACATCGGGGCTCATGACATCGCTGCTGCGGATCGCGCCGAGACCAGCGGCGGATCGCTGGATCACGACGGTACACACGCCCGCGTATCTCGGTTGGCTCGAGGCGGCATCGATGCAGGCCCCGGTCCAACTCGATCCCGATACGAGGCTGGCGCCGGAAAGCCTGCGCGTCGCCAAGCTCGCGGCCGGCGGCGTGCTGGCGGCGGTCGATGCGGTGGTTGCGGGGCGGGCCAGAAACGCCTTCGCCACTGTCAGACCGCCGGGACACCACGCGCTCCCCGGCCGGGCCATGGGGTTCTGCCTACTCAACAGCGTCGCAATCGCCGCTCGCTACGCGCAGAAAAAGCACGGGCTGAAGCGGGTGCTGATCGTCGATTGGGACGTGCACCACGGCAACGGTACCCAGACGATGTTCTACGACGACCCGTCGGTATTGTATTTCAGCACCCACCAAAATCCCTACTACCCGTACACCGGCCAGGCGAAGGAGATGGGTATCGGGGCAGGCGAGGGGACGACGGTCAACGTGCCGCTCGTAGCCGGCAGCGGTGACACGGAGATCGTCGAGGCGTTCCGCAACAAGCTGGTACCCGCCGCCGACAAGTTCAAGCCCAACTTCGTGCTGATTTCAGCCGGGTTCGACGCGCATAGGGACGATCCACTCGCCGGCCTCGGCGTGACTGCCGAGGGCTATGGTTCACTCACCCAAATCGTGATCGAGATCGCCCGGCGTCACGCCGGCGGCCGCATCGTCTCGGCGCTCGAGGGCGGCTACCGGCTCGAGGCGCTCTCGGACTCCGTCGTCACCCATGTCGGCATGTTGATGGGCCGGAACTGAAAGATTCAGTCGGCAGCCGCTGCGGCCAATGCCGCCGCGCAGAAACTCACTTCACTGGGTAAGCGTCCAGGCCAGCGGCGCTAATAGGCAAGCGTTACGAGTTCTGGCACCGTACAAATTTCTGCGCACTACCCTGCCATCTTTCCTTCAAGTTCATAGTGATCTGCCCCCACGAACGATACCACTTTTTAAGTTAGACTCGATGTCGAGGGAAGGCCCCTTTCCTTTGGGCCCCTTTAACTTAAACCGCGCCAAACTCTAACTTAAGCGGTGGACCACTTAATGGGGTCACTCCAAGTACCTCCGGGAAAGGATGTTGATGACGCGCCGCCGCCCGGTGATGGGAGCCGTCCACCGCATCAAAAGCGGACCCTAACGTCGAACGCGGCTGTCCCAGATACCGGCACGCCCGGCGCTCCGGGAGACCGAACTTCTGACGAACATGGATGACACATCGTTTGCGGCGCTCGGGGCT
>PTLK01000087.1 GCA_002938075.1 Alphaproteobacteria bacterium MarineAlpha3_Bin3 | reverse complement strand
CGGCGTCATCGAACAGCTCGGCGCTGATATCACCCATGACATGCGGGGCGATCCGCTCGCAGTTGGCGACCGAGTGACCTGGACGGAGTATTTCCACCAAGGACAATCGGTGTACCGAGACATTCACAACATGCCGCAGAAATCGCCAGGCGTGCGCAAATACGGCCACGACCTGGTCGAAGCCGACCCCCACTTCCTCGGCGGTTTCGCCGAGTACTGTTACATCCTGCCGGGAACCGGCATCTTGAAGCTGCCCGACGCCATCACCGACGAAGAAGCGACGCCCCTCAACTGTGGCGTAGCGACCATGATTGCGGTCACCGAGGCTGCGCAAATCGAAATGGGAGACGCGGTGGTCGTTCAGGGACTGGGCCTACTCGGCCTCTACGGCTGTGCTATCGCCAAGGCGCGCGGCGCACGTTTGGTCATTGGTCTCGATTCCGTTGGCCAGCGCCTGGAAACGGCAAGAAAATTCGGCGCCGACGAAACCATCGACGTGGCGGCCATGGACGACGACGCACTGGTGGAGAATGTCCGGGGCCTGTGCCCGCCGGATGGCGCCGATGTCGCAATGGAAGTCTGCGGCGTTGCCTCCGTGGTGCCGGTTGGCGTCCGCATGCTCCGGACAGGCGGTCGCTACATGATCGGCGGATTGGTCAATCCTGATGCGAATTTCACCATCGATGGCAACGAAATCCTGAAAAAGTGGATCACCCTGAGAGGCATACACAATTATCATCCACGCCATCTCGTTCAGGCGCTCGACTTTGTCATGGCCAACCGAAGCCGCTTTCCATTCGCTGACATCGTCGATTCGAAATTCTCGCTTGAAGAACTCGACGAGGCCTTCGCCAAGGCCGCCGAGCGGTCCGTCCTGCGCGCGGCGATTGTTCCCTGATCCCCTAAGGAGACATGAAGATGCCCGATAAGACGACGCCCGATCTCAATTTCTCGCCGAAGGGGCTCTATATCGGCGGCGAATGGCAGGAGAGCATCGACAGTGGCACCTTCGAAACGATCAATCCCTCGAACCGGGAAAAACTGGGCGACGTCCCGGAAGCGGCGGAAAAAGACGTCGACCGCGCCGTGGCCGCGGCCAAGACCGCGTTCGTGGAATGGCGCCGGGTGCCCATAGCCGAGCGTGCTCGTTGCCTGGAAAAATTAGCTCAACGTATCGATGATCACACTGAAGAACTAGCCCTGTTGGATTCCGTAGATGCCGGCAACGCCCTCAGCGGGATGCGCGGTGACATGGAATGGACGGCAAAGACGCTCCGTTACTTCGCCGGCCTCATCACCGAGATCAAAGGCGAGACCTCGTCCCATGGCCCCCGGCATTTAAATGTCACTCGGCGACAACCCTATGGCGTCGTTGCCAAGATCAATGCCTTCAATCATCCCTTCCGGTTCTGCGCCGAGAAGGCGGCAGCCCCGCTTGCAGCCGGCAATTGCGTAGTAATCAAAGGATCGGAGCAGGCGCCGCTGTCGAGCCTCAAGCTAGGGGAACTCTGTGACGGAATTTTCCCGAAGGGCGTCGTCAATATTATCACCGGCGGTGCGAAAGCCGGGGCCGCCCTTGTCAGCCACCCGGACGTCGGCCGAGTAGGGTTTGTCGGCTCGGTGCCCACTGGCCGCACCATCGCCAAAGCGGCGGCCGAGACGCTGAAGGTCGTGTCCTTGGAACTCGGCGGCAAGAACCCGATCATCATTTTCCCTGATGCGGACCCGGAAAAAGCGGCGACGTCGGCCATCAAGGGCATGAACATGAACCGACAGGGGCAGTCCTGTAGTTCCACGTCCAGGGTGTTCGTTCACGAATCGCTCCACGGCGCGGTCACGGAAGAGCTCGTAAAGCAGGCCGAGGCGTTGCCCATCGGCTTTCCATGGCTGGAAGGCAACGAAGTCGGTCCCGTCGTTTCCGAACGGCAGTACGAACGGATTCTGGGATTCATAAGTTCCGCCGAGGAGGAAGGCGCGGACTGCCTCACCGGTGGCGGTCCGCCCGACGACGCCGAACTCCGGAAGGGTTTCTTCGTTTCGCCGACGGTCTATGACCAGGTAACACCCGAAATGCGCATCGGGCGGGAGGAGATCTTCGGCCCCGTCATGTCGGTCTTTCCCTGGTCGGACGAGGAGACCATGCTGGACGCCGTCAACGGGGTCGAATACGGCCTGACGGCGGCGATCGTCACCAACGATCTGGCCAGGGCCATGGAGACGGCGGAACGGGTGGAAGCCGGTTACGTCTGGATCAATTCGACCGGCCGGTACCTCGGCGCCCCTTACGGAGGCTGGAAGCAGAGCGGCCTCGGGCAGGAAGAATGCTTTGACGAGCTTCTGAGCTACACCCGGATCAAGAACATCAACATGCGCTGGTAATCCTCGGCGGTTGTCCTCTCTTCAAAACGCTATTCTTTGTTTTTCCCGGTTCTTATTACCCTCACTTGGATAAAAACCACCTGGGCCAGAAACCTTCTTTCCCAACGGTGATCCTCCCGCCTAGCTCAAGGATGGCTTCCGTCTAGACATCAACTTAAATCGCGCCATTTTCTTGCGTAGTCGGTGGCCCACCTCATGGGGGCAGGGCAATTCATTTTATCAATTGGATCCGTTATTTTTTAAATTTTTCCAATAATTATCTATATGATAGTTTTCTGTGATCGGTAATCTGTGGTAATTCTGTGATCTGTTCTCTCGGGCGAAGCTAGAGACCGGTGACGTATTCGCGCTAAACCGAGGAGCTTGAGTTTGAGGGAGCCCGCAACTGATTACTCTGTCGAGTTTGCTTCCGTATCGAGATGCGATCCTACGAAATCCTAAGCATTCAAAGGGAGGTATTATAATGAAACGTTTCTTCAAAGTTCTATCCTTGGCCTTGTTCCTTACGGCGATTACGGCGATATCCGGCGCCATGGCCCAGAAGGCCGGAACGGCTAAACCTGGTGTTCTCATGGTCGGCTTCATTCCGGCCGAGGACGCGCGGGCGATGATCCGCCAGTCAAAACCCATCGCGGACAAACTTTCTAAGGCGATCGGCATGAAGGTGGAGATGTTCGTCGGTTCCGATTACAACGCCACCATCGAGGCGCTCCGGGCCAAACACATCGACGTGGCCCTGCTTGGCCCGTTCTCGTATGTGCTGGCAACCACCCAGGCAGACGTCGAGGCCTTCGCCATCACCGTCACGGCGAAGACGATGCAGCCCGGCTACCACTCGATCATCATCACCCAAAAGGACAGCCCCATAAATTCGCTGAAGGACATCAAGGGCCACACTTACGCCTTCGTCGATCCGGGCTCGACCTCGGGATATATGGTGCCCTCCGCTTTCTTCGTAAGGGAAGGCCTTGTTCCCGAGAAGGACTTCAAGTCGGTGATGTACTCGGGCGGTCATGACGCCAGCATCGTCGCCGTGGCCGAGGGCAAGGTCGAGGCGGCGTCGGTTGCCGACCGCATCCTCGAGCGGGCCTATGCCAAGGGATTGGCCGACCGCAAAAAAATCAAGGTGATCTGGGAGTCGGATCTGATCCCGAACAACCCGATGCTTTACCGCAAGGGCCTGTCGGAAGACTTGAAGAAGAAAATCCGTGACGCCTTTTTCGGCTTTAAGAACCTGGCCTTCGGCGAGATGGGCACGGTCGCTCGCTTCGACCCGGCCACGGACCAGACCTATGACGTGATTCGGCATATTGCTTCGGCGTTGAAACTGGATCTCACGAAGAAAGGGAAAAAGAAGAAAAAGAAGAAAAAGAAGAAGTAATTTACGACGTCACAGCGCGCGCGGGGCGGGTCACGGTGAGCCCGCCTCGCTGCTTGTGAGCCTCAATGTATAATTGATAGACCGCCGCCCAAGGCGGCAGGCACAGGTGGGTTCGTTATGGCTGATCCCGTTCAAGCAGCCGAAGAGGATGTGTTCGCTTTGCTGGTTGAACGTAAGAAATGGCGTTTGCATCACATCGTCTATCTGGCCGCGGGCATCGGGTTCCTGGCTTGGTGCGCCGATGGCACCAATCTGAGACCAACGGAGCTTGCCAGCGGAATCCCCAAGATCGCTAAATATTTTGCCCTGATGGTGCCGCCCAAGTGGAGCTTCGCCGAGATAGTCTGGAAGCCGGCAATTGAGACCGTCTATATCGCCGTTTGGGGGAACGTTCTCGCGTCCCTGATTGGGCTTCCGCTCGGTGTGCTAGCGGCCCGCAATATCACCCGGCTGGCATCGGTGCGGTTCGTCGCGAAATCGACACTCAATCTATTGCGCAGCATCTCGGAACTGATTTGGGCGATCTTCTTCGTCGCCGCGGTGGGGTTGGGACCGTTCCCAGGGGCGGTGGCGCTGGGTATGAACTATGCAGGCATTCTCGGCCGTCTTTATGCCGAGGCGATGGAGAACATCGATCCCGGGCCGGTCGAAGCCCTCCAAGCCACCGGGGCCGGGCGCATCCAGGTTATCCTCTTCGCCATCTTTCCCCAGGTGCTGCCGCAGTTCGTGACCTACATGTTGTATTGGTTCGAGGTCGGGGTGCGCTCGGCGACGGTGCTCGGCATGGTCGGCGCCGGGGGCATCGGCTTCGAGCTGGTGACGACCATCAAGCTGTTCGAGTTCCGCGAGACGGCGGTAATCCTGCTTGTGATTTTCGGTATGGTCACGATCATTGATTATGCCTCAACGCTGATCCGAAGCAGGATTTACTAAGGCCTCCAAGGGTATTGAAAAGGAATTGACGAACGTGAACCAGGAACCTCCCGAAACCACTACACCGGGCCAGGAACGGAACCCGACGATGGTTTCTGTTAAGGACGTGAGCAAAACCTACGCCGGCGCGGGTGCGACCGAAGCACTCAGAAACGTCAGTATCGAAGTCCGGGAAGGCGAGTTCCTGGTGATCCTGGGCCCCAGTGGTGCGGGAAAGTCGACACTGATGCGCTGCATTAACCGGCTGGTGGAGCCGACAAGCGGAAGTATTATTGTCGACGGCCGGGAGGTGACGAGCCGACGACGTGAGCTTCGCGCGGTGCGCCGACAGGTCGGCATGGTGTTCCAGCAGTTTAACCTGGTGAAACGGCTGTCGGTCCTCATGAACGTTCTGAGCGGGCGTCTTGCCTACCATACGCTCTGGCGCAGCCTGATTTACAGCTTCAACAAGGAGGACAAGCGGATCGCCATCGAATGTCTGGCGCGCGTCAACATGGAGCACAAGACATTTCAGCGCGCAGATACCTTGAGCGGAGGCGAGCAGCAGAGAGTCGCCATCGCACGGGCGCTTGCGCAGCAACCGAAAGTGATCCTGGCCGACGAACCGGTGGCGAGCCTCGACCCCAAGATCGCACGCCAGGTGCTGACATATCTCAAGCAGATTGCCGGCGAGCTCGGTATCACCGTGCTGTGCAACCTTCACCAAGTGGAATACGCCCGTGAGTATGCCGAACGGGTTGTTGGCTTGTCGCGGGGCGCAGTGGTCTTCGACGGCCCCTCGGGCAAACTGACGGACGACATTCTGCAACAAATTTACTACCGGGATTCGGAGGCCGGCGATGACGATGACGTTTGAGCGAGACGTCGCCGCTACCCTGCAAATGGAAGCCGCTCACCGCCAGCGCCGGTTTGCCAAGGGGCTTGGTTGGGGGGGGCTCACGGTCGCCGTTCTCTGGTTCACCGCCGACCAGATCGGTATGAATCCCCTCGCCCTGATCAAAGGGGCCGACCACATGTGGGACTTCCTCACCCGCATGTTCCCGCCCGATCTGAGCTACATTTTTTTTCTCGGGCGCGCGACGGTCGAGACGGTCCAGATCGCGGTCTGGGGGACCCTGCTGGCGGTGGTGTTTTCCATTCCGCTCTCCCTGTTGGCGGCTCGCAACACGACGCCGTTGGTCATGCTCCCCTGGTTCACGGAAACCTGGCAACGGCTTAGTCTTCATCTACTGGTCTTTCACTTAACGCGGCTGCTCCTTAACATGCTGCGCGGGATCAACGAATTGATTTTCGCGCTGATCTTCGTAAGTGCCGTCGGCCTCGGCCCCTTTGCCGGTGTCCTTGCCATCGCTTTACACGCAACCGGTATGCTGGCGAAGTTCTGCGGTGAGGAGATCGAAGGCGTCGATCAGGGACAGATCGAGGCCGTGCAGGCCACGGGCGCGTCGAAGATGCAGGTCATTCTTTTTGCCGTCATCCCCCAGGTCATTCCCGCGTTCATCAGCTATTCCATTTTCCGTTTCGACGTCAGCATCCGCTCGGCGACCGTCCTCGGACTGGTCGGCGCCGGGGGCCTTGGCTTTTCCCTGATCAAGACGATGAAGCTCTTCAAATACTACGAGACAGCGACCTGTATTCTCGTTATCTTTTTGTTGGTAGCGGGGGCCGACTGGATCTGTTCGAAGTGGCGGGCTAAAGTCATCTAGCGACGCAAAACCACGGGAATCGCGGGGTGCACCGGTAAGAACATGACGGCATATCGTGCAACTGGGCGGAAGCTTATGGCCTTGATTAGAGTTGGCCTGCTCCTCGCTATCGGTTTTGGAGTGACGTCCTGTGGTCAAGGCGATCAGGAGCTCGCGGCGGAGCATCTCGAGAAAGGAAAGGCCCTGATCGCCGAGGGCCGGTATGAGGCGGCGGCTAAGGAACTGGAGAAGGCGGCCGAACTCGACATCGACGCCCTCGAGCCGAGAATGTTACTGGGAAATGCCTACCGCACCCTCAAGCAGTACGACAAAGCCTTCGCCGCCTACCGGGCGGCAAAAAAGGTCGACCGCTATATCGCCGCGCCGCACATCGAAAGCGCGATCACACGCATCGAGGTCGGTGAAATCGACCCCGCCATTGAAGAACTCAACCACGCCATCGAATTGGATCCAACCAACATCAGGGCGCTGGTGAATCTGGGAAGGGTGTCGCGCAAGCCCCGCCCACCTCCCAAGGGCGACGAGGGGCTCGGCCGCTTCGTCAACCCCGACCCCGAAGCAGGTTTTGAGCGCGCCGAGCTCAACCTTACGGCTGCAATTGAAATCGCCCCGGACCACATCGTGGCCAACTACGAGCTCGCCAAGACCTACGAGGAATGGGGCAAGCCGGATCAAGCCGTTCCGTTCTGGAAAAAGGTTCAGGAGCTCGGTGGGGGCAAACCTGAGCATGCCGTGATCACCGCCGAGGCCTCATTAGCCCTGGACAGGATAACGCGCTGATCCGTTTCGCGCCTTTGGGCAAGCGTTGGCTAATTTGACCGTAGTGGCCGCGGAATGGATGCTTAGGAGGCATCGAAAGGGGCCGCTGTTCGAGACCACCAAAGGGTGCCACAGCCATGCACCCCCCGGCGGGGGTGTCAGACGCGATCAATGGAATCGATGTGTCCAGGGTTCGGGTCAACGCCCATCGAGTGGTCGCGTCAGCAAACTGACGGAACCTGAGACGCTGTGATGCGTCGGACCGGTTCAGCCGATGGGCCTAAGAGAGTGATGAACATGGAAAGTTTTAAAATACTTAGCACTAACCATACCAGTTTTACGGTATCTGACTTGGATTGGTCCCTCTCT
>PTLK01000086.1 GCA_002938075.1 Alphaproteobacteria bacterium MarineAlpha3_Bin3 | reverse complement strand
CCGGGGACCGGTCCATTTTTCGCCCATCTCGCAATCCAGGGGATCGAAATCCAGCTTCAAGTCCGAACACAGCGCCCGGAGCAGCGATTGGCCCTCGCCCCTATCGCCTTCCCCGTCTCTGGCGCCGACGCGGGGAATGCGGACCAGGGCGACCAGCAAGTCGGTCAGCAACTGGCCTTCAGGGGTGACGCCGAAGACGTGCAGGCCATCCCGGATCTGCATTTCCTTCAACTCGCACAGATAATTGTCGAGCTTGGTGATGGCCTGGGTCTCGGCCTCGCCGCCGCTGATGCCGCAGTCCTGATCGAGGCCCGTTTGTTGGCAGAGCTCCATGATGTCGTGCTTGAGGACCTTGAGGCGGCGGGGATCGAGGTCCTGGGCTTCGTAATATTCATCGACCAGTTGCTCGAGATTGCGGAGCGGCCCGTAGCTTTCGGCCCGCGTCAACGGCGGCGTCAAATGATCGACGATCACGGCGCTCATGCGCCGCTTGGCTTGGGTGCCTTCGCCGGGGTCGTTGACGATGAACGGATAGATGTTGGGCAACGGCCCCAGGGCCGCTTCGGGAAAGCATTCGGACGACAGCGCCATCGCCTTGCCCGGCAGCCATTCCAGGTTTCCGTGCTTGCCCATATGGACCACGGCGTCGGCGTTAAAACCCCGCCTGAGCCAGGCGTGAAAGGCGAGATAGTTGTGCGGCGGCACCAGGTCCGGGTCGTGGTAGCTGTCCTTGGGATTGATGTTGTACCCACGCGCCGGTTGCAGGCAGACGGCGGCGTTCCCGAGACGGAACGCGGGGACGGCGAAGCTTCCGCCATCGGCCCCGCCGGGGATGAAGAACGGGTCTTCTTCGGCGCCGCTCCAGCGCTCGTCAACGGCTTTTCGCACCGATTCCGGCAAGGCCGCCAGGAACAATTGATAATCGGCCATGGATAATGTTTCGGTAACGTTACGATTTGCCAGGGCCTTGAAATCGTTGGTCGGCCCGGCCATCAGGCGGTCGAAAAGGGCGGCGCCGTCAGCCGGGATATCGGTGACGGAGTAACCTTTTTCCTTGAGCGCGTTGAGCACGTTGACGGTGGCGGCGGGGGTATCGAGGCCGACGCCGTTGCCGATTCGCCCGTCTCGGTTGGGATAATTGGCCAGCACCAGGGCGATGCGGCGCTCAGCAGCCGGTTTCAGCCGGAGCGCCGCCCAGTTGGCGGCCAGGTCGGAGACGAACTCGATGCGGTCGGCGACCGGTTCGTATTCGACGATATCGGTTTCGGTCAGTGGATCGCGGCGCTTCAGGCCCTTGAACGACACGGCGCGGCTGATGATCCGGCCGTCGACTTCCGGCAACGCCACGTTCATGGCTATGTCACGGGGGCCGAGGCCGCGGGTGCCGTGCCGCCAGTCGTGCTCGTTGCCGCCGGAAAAGACGACTTGCAGGATCACCGGGCCCGGGCGGTCCGTATCGCCGGTGACGTCGCCGATGACGTCGAACGGCGTCGGCGTGCGCTTGATGCCGGGCACCGAAACGGCGAACCCGGTGGCGTTGAGGATGACGTCGGGCGGCGCGCCACTCAGCAGTTCCCCCAGGGTCGCCGCCGCCACCGGGTCCTTGAGGCTGGCGACGAAAACCGGCAGCGGGTTCAGCCCCTTTTCCATCAAGCCTTCTATCAGCGCGTCGATGGCCTTCAGGTTCCCAGCCTGGACCAGGGCCCGGTAGAACACCAGCGCCGCGACCGGAGACTCCGCCTTCCATTCCCCCCGGACGGCTTCCAGGTCAGGTGTTTCCAATCCGGGCCAGTAAAGCCCGGCCCGAACCAGGGGCCGGGGTTCCCGCCATTCGGCGTCGAAACCGATGAGGCTGGCGGCGAATTTGAGGAAATCGAGGGCGTTTTCCGGCCCCCCGTGGACCCCGTATTGCCATAAACGGTGCTGGGCCTCGGCGGTAACCGTGGACAGGGCCGCCAGTTCGGGGTCGGGCTGGTCGTCGCCGGGAAGGAAGGTCACCAGGATGTCCCTGTCCCGGCAGATGCGGGCGATTTCGTCGCTGCCATGGGGCCAATAGCCGCGCCCGCCGAGAAGCCTGACGACGACCAGCTTGGCGTGGGCGATGACGTCTTCGGCGTAATGATCGACGGAATGGTCGTCGCCGAGGTGCAGCAGGCTGGCGAGCCTGAGGCTGGGGAAATCCGCGGCGTCCAATTTCGCCCGCGCCTGCGCCAGCGCCGCCAGTTCCATATCAGCGGCCGACAGGACGACGATGTCGCCCGGCGTCTGGTCCAGATGGACAGGCGGCGAACCGTCGGCAATGGCGCCGGGAAGTGCTGCAAGTTGATGCATGGAAAGTCCGCCCTTTATTTCCCTGGTGCCACTTCGGTGTCTTTCAAGACCCGCGGTAGACCGGCGGTGATCGATACCACCCTTTGGGCGGCGGCGGCCACGACCTGGTTCATGCGACCGGCATTGTCCATATAGGCGCGGGCGAGGGCATTGTCAGGCACAATCCCCATCCCGACCTCGTTCGACACCAACACCACCGGCCCAGGCAACCCGCCCAGACAGTCGACCAGCGCCTCGACTTCGTCTTCGGCGTCCCTTCCTGCCGCCATCAGGTTCGACATCCACAGCGTCAGGCAATCGACTAATACCGGCTTTTGGCGGCCGGAATGGGCGTTGAGCGCGGCGGCGATATCCAAAGGCTCCTCGACGGTCTGCCAACCGCGGCCGCGGCGTTGTTTGTGTTCCTCGATACGCGCTGCCATTTCCTTATCACCGGCCTCGGCGGTGGCCAGGTAAATCCTCGGCGCCAGGAATTCCATCAAGCCCTCGGCGTAACGGCTTTTGCCCGATCGCCCGCCGCCCAACACGAGGGTCACCGGGGGCAGGGCCTGGAGCCGGGCCTGGGGCTGGGCGTTCAAGGCGAAGTCCTCCGGTCCACCAACACCGGCTGGTTGACGCCGCACACCCGCCACACGCCCCCGGCGCCGCGCAACAGGCCGTCCTCGACGTGCTCGATGACGCTGATCGACAGGGTGTCGATCCTGAGCGCCATGCCCTGCTCGGGCTCGAGCTTCAGCGCGATGGAAAGGGCGGCGCGGATGGTGCCGCCATGGGCGATGGCGACGATGTCGCGGCCTTGGTGTTTGATCGTCAGGCGGCCCATGACGTCGCCGGTGCGCTTGATCTGATCGGCGAAGCTTTCGCCGCCCGGCGGCCGGGTCCGGGTCGGGTCGGCCCAGAAGAACTCATAGGCGTCCATGTCCTTTTTGCGCATCTCATCCCAGGAAAGCCCCTGCCAATCGCCGAAGTTCTGTTCGCCCAGGTTTTCCTCGATGGCCGGTTGGGGAAAATCCAGCCCGGCGTCGGCAACGGCTTGGGCGGTCTTGATGGCACGGCTCAAATGGCTGGTCACCCACACCGCGCCCTCGGGCAGGGCCTTTGCCAGGGCCTTGAACCGGACCTTGTCGGAAACGTCGCAATCGACGTCGTTGGCGCCGTAGATTACCCCGTCGACGCCGGCCACCGGCGCGTGGCGCACCCACCACCATCGAGTTTCGGTGCTCACAACGCCGCCGCGGCCGCCGCCAGCACGGCGATTTCCGCCGCCTGCTGCTGGGCGCCCAGGACATCCCCGGTGAAGCCGCCGACCTGACGCTCGGCCAGCCAGGCCAGGGCGGCGACGGCGATAATCGCCATCGCCAATGCCATCAGTCCGCCGCCCGGACCCAAAAAAAGAAATCCCAGAAGCCCGCCCAGCACCAGCGCCGTGACCCAGGATTCCTGGTCCGGGGTTCCGGCCTGAAAGGCAAGGCCGGATTTCCGGGCCGGGTCCATCACCGCCATCACCGCCGGCAACAGGCCGCGCGATAGGACGGCGGCGGCGATCAATGCCAAGGCCGCCATGCCGGGACTGGGGAGCCCGCCCAGAATGCCGGCGCGGATACCGACGGAAAAAACCACCGCCAACATCCCGAAGGCGCCGAGCCGGGAATCCTTCATGATTTTGAGCTTTTTCGCCTTCGTCTCGCCGCCGCCGAAACCATCGGCGACATCGGCCAGCCCGTCTTCGTGCAGGGCGCCGGTCACCAGCGCCGAAACCGCAAGCGCGACAAAGGCGCAGGCCAGCGGATGAAGGTCGAGCCCCGCCACCACCATCAGCGACAGGCCGGCGATCGCCCCGACGGCAGCGCCGATGACCGGAAAAGCGCGCGATGAGCCGGCCAACGCCCCTTTCCCGGCTCCGTCCTTGGGCGCCGGAAACGGAAGCCGCGTCAGGAACCCACCGGCGACACAGCAATCCCGCCACCAGCGGTCAAGCTGCTGGGAAAAGAAATTCCGGGTTTTATTCCAATCGGCCATGGTCCAGGACCTTTTACCGCTTTTTCGTTCAACCGGTTCGCAACGCCGGCGCCGGCGGCGGTTTTTTGAGGCGGGCGCGGCGGTGTATTTTCGGTTATAGGTGAAGGCCGAGGCAAAGGAAATTCCAGTCTTGAAAGAAGTCTTTTAAACCGATGACGCCGCCGCCGACCATCCAGGGCTTGGATGACATGATCGAGGCCCTGAAAACCCTCCCCGGCCCGGACGCCGAAGCGGCCGAAGCCTGGGCGGCCCGGGAACCGCGGTTGACCAAACCGCCTGGGGCGCTCGGCCGGTTGGAGGAAATCTGTCTTTGGCTTTGCCAATGGCAAGGCCGCCACCCGCCAAGCCTGGGCGCGGCCCGGGCCCAGGTTTTCGCCGCCAATCACGGCATCGCGGCGAGGAGGGTTTCCGCCTATCCGGCGGACGTCACGGGGCAAATGGTCGCCAACTTCGAGGCCGGCGGCGCCGCCATCAACCAACTTTGTCAAGCCTTCGGCGTCGGTTTCGCCGTCGATGCGCTGGCCCTTGACCGGCCAACGAAGGATTTCACGCAAGCGCCGGCGATGACGGAGGCCGAATGCGTCGATGCCTTCGTCTTCGGCATGGGCGCGGTCACCGACGGCATAGACGTCCTATGCCTGGGGGAAATGGGCATCGGCAATACGACTTCGGCGGCGGCCCTGGCGTTGGCGCTCTACGGAGGCGCCGGGGGCGACGCCGCCGATTGGACCGGCGCCGGCACCGGCGTCCGCGGCAAGACGCTGGCAACCAAGATCAGGATCGTCAATGAAGCCGTCCAATTTCACCAACCCCGGCTTGGCGTGCCCTTGCAGGCGCTGTGCTGTCTCGGCGGCCGCGAGATGGCGGCCATCGCCGGCGCCGTGCTGGCGGCCCGGTTCCGCCGGGTGCCGGTTTTGTTGGACGGTTACGTAGCCACGACCGCGGCCGCGGTGCTGGAGGCCCAACATCCCGGCGCCCTCGACCATTGCCAGGTCGGCCATCTGTCCGGCGAACCGGGGCACCGGCGGCTTTTGGAAAAACTGAGAAAAACGGCGCTTTTGGATCTCAACATGCGCCTCGGCGAGGCCACCGGCGCGGTGTTGGCGGTTGAAGTCCTGAGGGCCGCGGTGGCGTGTCACACCGGCATGGCGACCTTCGAGGAAGCCGCCGTCAACGGCGGGAAAAGCCCCGAGGTGCCTTGATTTCTCGGCCCCTTAATTACTCTTCGTCGAGATACGCGTCCGCTTCGCTACGTTCGATCCGGCGCTTGAGCTTCAGAAGCTCGCGGCGCCTCCCGTCTTCGACGATCAAGTTCTCCACATAGCGCCCTTGAAACAGGTCGATACCCACGGAGTGACCGAAATCAATGGCTTCCCGGTTGTCGCAGCGGCACAGGATCAACCGGTCGGGGCCGCCGCGCTTGACGATTTTGCGGATTTTTTCGTGCAGTTCATCGCCGCCGTCCACCAGATCGGTATGCCAGATCAGTTTCGCGATGTCGGCGCCGAGGCGTTCGCGGTCGATGATGTCGATGGTCTGCACCGTCAGGCTATCGAGACAGACCCTGTAGCCTTTTTCCTGGACAAAATCGCGGGCGAACAAATAGGACGCCAGGTCGCAGAAGATGTCTTCCTTTTGCAGTTCGATGATCATGGCGCCCCGGCGCCCAGCGGCGATTTTGTCGTCGAAGGACTGGAATTCCGGGTTCAACAATGTAGCGACGTTGACGTTAAAGCTGATGTCGCCCGATATGGAAATGCCGTCGGTCTTGGTCAGCATGGAAAGCATGCGCTGATCGAGCGTCGTCGTCAGGTGCTGGAACAGCCACCGGTTGGCGACCAGGTTGACGTCCGGAATCATGGTTTCGCGCAGATCCTTGATCGAAATGAACAGCTCCGAAAATATCTGCTCGGGCACCATGTTCGAATCCACCCGGCAGATGAACTGCCGGCGCACCAGGTTGGAAAGGTCGGCCTTGGACAGCGCCGTTTCGATCCTGGCCAGCACCCGCGGCGTCAGGGGTTCGCCCTGCTCCTGTCTCGCCTTCAGGGCGGCGCGGGCGTCCATGCGGCCGCGGACCTCGATCTGGCGTTTCTGTTCGGCATGGGCCATGCCCTGGACGGTTTGCAGGACGGAGTCGAAATCCTGCTCGGCGTCGTACCAGGAAGCGAACTTTTTATCGGAATGCTCTTCCTCGACGATCAGGGGGTCGTCGTCGAAAAGATAGCGAATCTGCTGGACCGCGGTTTCCACCTGGGGATGGACGGTTTTCTTGTAAATGACGAAGATATCCGAGTTCTTGACCGTAAACACCTGCCCGTCCATGGACTTGACGATGTTTTCGAAGTTTCCGGTGGCGGTGCGGATGTGTTGTTCGCGCCGGTTCATGGGCCGAAGCAGGGACAGGTGCAGGTGAACGACCTTGCGATCTTCCTTGTGCTTTTCCAGGCGGCGCATGTATTCGAGCAGCAGGTTTTCCTGGCTCGGCAGTTTTTTTTCAGAGGATATCGCCATCGGTCAGTCGCTCTTGATGTCCGCCCTCAAACCTTGGGCGCGGGCTTGGGCTGGGGTTGCGCCGGGGCCGGGACCGGTTGCTGGGCCGGCTGGACCGGAACCGGTGCCGGTTGCGGCTGCGTCGGAACTGGGGCCGGTTGCGCCGCCGGCTGTGCCGGGGCCGGTTGCTCCACAGGCGGCGCCGGGGCGGCGGGCTGGGCCTGCGGTTTCGGCCGCGGCTTTGATTTGGCCCTGGCTTTCTCCGCCTGCACCTCGGCAAGCTTTTTCATTATGTCGTCGATGAAAAAGCCCTGAAAGCGGCTGATGCCCATCGCCAAACCCCATTTCACCGCCTCTTCGGTATCGATCCGGGCCAGGATCACGCTGTCCTTTCCGGCCGACGCCACCACCTCGCGCATTTCCGCCAGGCGGGTGGAATCGGTATCACCCTCGAATTCCGGCCCCCAGGCGATCTTGACGAAATCCGATTGCAGCAGCCCGGGGTCGAAAAACTGCAGGGCCAAGGGGCTAAGGCCGTCCACCAGGACCCGGTAGCCCCGTTCCTGAAGCGAATCCCGCGCATAACAGTAAGTGTTCATGTCGGCGAAGATATCGAGAACCTGCATTTCCACCACCACCCTCGAGGCGCTCTTGCCGATGGCCTTGTGGAAATTTTGGAAATCCCTGGAAAGGATGGTGTTGACGTTCAGGTTCAGACTGA
>PTLK01000085.1 GCA_002938075.1 Alphaproteobacteria bacterium MarineAlpha3_Bin3 | reverse complement strand
GACCAGGACATCGCCGCCAGGGGCAAGGGCAACAAGGAGGGCCTGTCGGACGATCAGATACTTTCGCTGTTGCAGTCGATGATCAAGCAGCGCCGCGAATCGATCAAACTCTACGAACAGGGCGGGCGCATGGAACTGGCCCAGCGCGAGGCCGAGGAAATCGGCGTCATCGAGGAATTCCTGCCCGAACAGATGAGCCACGACGAGATGGCCATCGTCATCACTCGCATCATCGGCGAGGTCGGGGCCGAGAGCCTCAAGGACATGGGCAAGGCGATGGGGGCGCTGAAGGAGCAGTACGCCGGCCAGATGGACTTCGCCAAGGCCAGCGCCATGGTCAAGGAACGGCTGGGTTAGGGCTTTTTGTTTCCCTGTCCGGGCTTCGTCCTCTTGTTTTTGTTTTTGGGAGACACCCCCGGCCCCACGGCCTCCCCCGGGGCCTCTTGTTATCCCCGTTTTTTTAGTTATCCACACCGAAAGCCAGCCCCTGTAGTTTGATATAATAGGCCGATTCGGCCCGGCGAGTGCTGACGGCCGAAGTTCTGTCATTTTTTTTGCATTTTTTGGCACGCCGATGGCCTTCTCCGATCAGTTCCTGGAAGAACTTCGCGCCCGCACCGGGCTCGCCGACGTCATCAGCCGCCACGTCAAGCTGGTCAAAAAGGGCCGCGAGCATCTGGGCCTGTGCCCGTTCCACAAGGAAAAGACCCCGTCCTTCACCGTCAACGAAGACAAGGGCTTCTATCACTGCTTCGGCTGCGAAGCCCACGGCAGCGCCTTCGACTTCGTCATGAACACCGAGGGCCTGACCTTCCCCGAGGCGGTGGAGAAGCTGGCCCAGGAGGCGGGCATGGAGATCCCCCGCGACACGCCGGAGGACCGCGAGCGCCAGCAGCAGCGCCAAACCCTGTTCGACGTCACCGAAAAGGCGGCCACCTATTTCGAGCGCCAACTCCGCATGCCGGAAGGAAAAGGGGCGCTGGATTACCTGAAAAACCGGGGATTCGACGACGACGTGATCAAGCGCTTCCGCCTCGGCTTCGCGCCTGACGGCCGCAACGTGCTGAAGGCGGCGCTGGTCAAGGACGGGATCGAAGAAGACCTGATGGTCGCCGCCGGGCTGATTATCAAGCCTGATGATGATTCCCGGGAGTCTTACGACTGCTTCCGGGGCCGGGTGATGTTTCCGATCACCGACCAGCGCGACCGGGTCATCGCCTTCGGCGGGCGAATTTTAGGCGACGGCGAGCCCAAGTACCTCAATTCCCCGGAAACGCCGCTGTTCCACAAAGGCCGGGTGCTGTACGGCCTGAAACTGGCCTCCGGCCCGGCCCGCAAGGACGGCACCATCATCGTCACCGAGGGCTATACGGACGTCATCGCCCTCAACCGGGCTAGGTTCGAAAACGCCGTCGCGCCGCTCGGCACGGCCCTGACCGAGGACCAGATCAAGCTGTTGTGGCGGGTCGTCCCGGAACCCGTGCTGTGCTTCGACGGCGACGCCGCCGGCCAGAAAGCCGCCGCCCGGGCCGCCGAACGGGCGCTGCCGATCCTGACTTCGGGTTTCGGGCTGCGGTTTGCTATGCTGCCGACGGACGAGGACCCGGACAGTTTGATCAGGTCCGGCGGACGGGACGCCATGGCCAGCATCATCGAAGGCGCCCTGCCGCTGTCGGAGGTGCTGTGGCGGATGGAAACCGGCGGGCGGCTGCCGAAAACGCCCGAGGAACGCGCGGCTTCGCAAAAACGACTTAGGGATTACGCCCGCCAGATCAACGATTCCACCCTCAGGTCCCATTTCTCGTCGCTTTTCAACGACCGCATTTGGTCGGCATCGAGGGCGGGAAGGAAGGCGTCCGGCCGCGGAGGCGATTGGGCGCCGTCGATGCACCTGGAAGACGCGGCCGGGCCGAAAACCCCCGTCAGCGCGCTGGAGAGGGCACAAAAGGTGCTGTTGGCGATCATCATCAACCACCCGGAAATCTTTGACCGCGTTGAGGAAACGCTGGGCAAGTTCAGTTTCGGCAAAGGCCGGTTCGACGGGCTGCGCCAGGAGCTGATTTCGGTGTTGTTGAAGGACGCCGAAATGGAATCCGATGGCGTCAAGGACGTGCTTCGGGAACGGGGGTATGCGGAAAGCCTGGATGTCCTGTTCCGCGATCCGCTGATCAGCCAGAACCGGCACATCAATGCCGAGGCCACGGCGGATGATTACCAGCCGCTGTGGAACGAGAACGTCGAATTTCTGAAGCACCTGGAAAACGCGCCCGAGGTCGAAAAGGTCAAGAAGACCGGAGACGCCGGCATCGCCGAAGAGGATTGGGAACAGACCCGGGCGTTGATCAAACAATCCATGCCCGGCAGCCGGGATTAGAAATGGGGCGGCGAAATTCCTCTGTTTCCGGAGACGATGGTTTTTTTATCCCGGCGCGGGCTATGTTGGCACCCCTTTTGCATGGGCAAAAGCATTGGAAATATTGAATTTTTTGACCTCTGACCGCTTGACAACAAACGCTAACAGGATTTAAAAACCCTGGCGGCACCATTGGGGCTTGTAACGGCAGCGCTGGAAAACCACCTAAACCGAAGTGGTCTTTTGATTGCGGCGGAAGAACGATCCAGCACTTGGCCTAGGCCGCCTCAATATTCCGGCCGGGAAAAAATTAACACCATGGGGCCGAAAAACCATCGGCTGAAACGGCCCCGCCCGGCGTTACGTCCAAAGGTTCGCGATTCACGCGCCACTGACGCCCCCCAGGGTAAAGGTATTACATTGGCCGAAGCAGCAGCACAAAAAGCGGAAGCACCGCAAACCCGGGCCGAAGGCGGCGATAGCCCCCTGCTCGACACCCTCAATGCGGCGGTCAAGAAGATGGTCGCCGAAGGCAAGGAACGCGGTTACGTCACCTACGACGACCTCAATACCGCGCTGCCGCCCGATCAGGTCTCTTCCGAGCAGATCGAAGACACCATGTCCATGCTTTCGGAAATGGGCATTAACGTCGTCGAGAGCGATGACAGCGAGGAAGCCACCGCCGCCCAGGCCGGCACCGAAAAAAAAGCCCCCGAAGGCAAGACCGGCAACGTCAATGAAGCCGAAATGGGGCGAACCGACGACCCGGTCCGCATGTACCTGCGGGAAATGGGCTCGGTCGAGCTTCTTTCCCGCGAGGGCGAAATCGCCATTGCCAAGCGCATCGAAGCCGGCCGCGAGATGATGATCGGCGGCATCTGCGAAAGCCCGCTGGCCATCCGTGCCATCGTCAAGTGGCATGACGCGCTGATTTCCGAGAAAATGTTTCTCCGCGACATCATTGATCTGGACGCCACCCACGGCAGCGGGCCGGGCCAAGTGATGAACCAGAATGTGAACATGAACCAACCGCAAGGCGAAGGCGGAACCGGCGCCGCGGCCAGCGAGACGAAAGCCGGGGAAGAAACCAAGGAGACCGGGGGAAAAGACGACCAAACGGCGAAAAAGACCAATGGCAGCGGAAAGAAAGGCCCGGGCCAAGTCAATAGAGGCCCCGGGGGAAACCAAGGCGGCGGCCAGAGGAGCGGCGAATCCAGCGACGACGAGGACGACGAGAATTCCGAAGAGCAGAACCTTTCCCTGGCGGCGCTGGAAGCGAAGCTGATGCCGGAAGTCGTCGACAACTTCGAAAAGATCAACAAGACCTACAAGAAGCTGCACAAGTTGCAAATCATCCGCCTGGAAGCCATGCAGAAAGGCTCCGAGATCAAGCCGTCGCAGGAAAAACGATACGGCAAGCTGCGTCATGAGTTGGTCGTCTTGATGGATGACGTGAACCTCAACAACGCCCGCATCGAACAACTGGTCGAACAGCTTTACGATTTCAACCGCAAGCTCATCGGATACGAGGGTAAGCTTTTGCGCATGGCCACCAATTCCAAGATCAAGCGCGAGGACTTCCTTGAGCAATACCGCGATTGCGAGCTAAACCAGAACTGGATGAAGAAAGTTTCCAAGCTGTCGGGCAAGGGCTGGAAGCGGTTCGCCACCCGCTACGGCGTAGACATCAAGGAAACCCGCGCAGGCATCGCCGAAGTCTCGCAGCAGGCCGGCCTTCCCATCGGCGAATTCCGCCGCATTGTTTCGACCGTGCAAAAGGGCGAGCGCGAGGCGTCGAAGGCCAAGAAGGAAATGATCGAGGCCAACCTCAGGCTGGTTATCTCGATCGCCAAGAAATACACCAACCGCGGGTTGCAGTTCCTGGACCTGATCCAGGAAGGCAACATCGGCCTGATGAAGGCGGTGGACAAGTTCGAATACCGTAGGGGTTATAAGTTCTCCACCTACGCCACGTGGTGGATTCGCCAGGCCATTACGCGCTCCATCGCCGATCAGGCCCGCACCATCCGTATTCCGGTGCACATGATCGAGACCATCAACAAGCTGGTCCGCACGTCGCGCCAGATGTTGCACGAGATCGGCCGCGAGCCGACGCCCGAGGAACTGGCCGTCAAGCTTTCCATGCCGCTGGAAAAGGTGAGGAAGGTGCTCAAGATCGCCAAGGAGCCGATCTCGTTGGAAACCCCCATCGGCGACGAGGAAGATTCCCACCTGGGCGATTTCATCGAGGACAAGAACGCGGTGCAGCCCCTGGACGCCGCCATCCAGGCGAACCTCCGCGAGACCACGACCCGGGTGCTGGCGTCCCTCACGGCGCGCGAAGAGCGCGTGCTGCGCATGCGCTTCGGCATCGGCATGAATACCGACCATACGTTGGAAGAGGTCGGCCAGCAGTTCTCCGTCACCCGCGAACGAATACGTCAGATCGAAGCCAAGGCGCTGCGCAAGCTGAAGCACCCGTCCCGGTCCCGGAAACTAAGAAGCTTCCTGGATTATTGACAAGAGGCGAGGACAGCCGAAAGGCCAGACAGGGACAAAAAAAGAATTCAGATGCCGGAGGCGCCGAAAGGCTGCCTCCGGTTTTTTTGTGTTATAGATTTAAGACGAACCCCATTGGGGGCCCGTAGCTCAGTTGGTTAGAGCCGACCGCTCATAACGGTCTGGTCGCAGGTTCGAATCCTGCCGGGCCCACCAACCACCCGGGGCGTTTTCACACACCAATCCGCGGACGGAGACGAATGGCAAAGTTCCGCCGCTTTCGGACGGTATTTGGCGGTCGTTTGCTGCCAAGAGACGGTCTCTGGAGACCCCTGGGGCCGAAATTGCTGAAACGTCTCTGTTCGGCGTTTCGTGACACCAACCCATGGGTTAGAAAGGCAACGTTTCAGCCCAGGTTTTTCTTCAATGCGCGACAATGTCCGCTTTCGGGGGCAAAGCGGACATCAATCACCGTGCGGTCAAACGTCCACTAATAGCCAAAAGCGGACGTTTTTAGGCGGGACTGGTATGGGCCTGTTATAGCCGTATTGTCCATCTTGGCTGGTCAGTCGGATGAAGTCATCCGTCAGGGCATCCTCATGCGGCCGATATTGATGATAGTCAGCCGGTAGAAAGCCACAACATCATATCCGGAAAATATATGAAACTGGGAAACAACAACTAGCGCCAACCCTAAACCGGCCATGATAAGGGCTTGGCGATTCTGAGCAGACTTTAGGCATATTCCCTCCCCGGCATTGCCAACGTCTTTCTGAAAGTCTGTTTCTTTCTTTTAGCTTAATTGCTAGTGGGGAGTCGCTGTGGGATATTGGACTATGGAATAGCTGTTTACGGAGGGAAATTTCTTAAGATGACCGTCAAAACCCGTGGCGTAGCCTTCGTCATTACCGTGTACAACAAGGAACGCTATCTTGAAGGGACCTTGAAAAGCATTCTCGCCCAGGAAGGCGGTTTTGACAGGGAAATCATCGTCGTCGATGATGGCTCCACGGACCGATCGCGGAAAATCGCCGAAGGCATGATCGGGGGGCTTGCTAATGGAAAAATAATCCAGCAGATCAACAGCGGTCCCGGCGTCGCCCAGAATACCGGTGTCGCTGCTGCTTCAATGGCGGTGATCAAATTCGTCGATGGGGATGATTTGTTGCCGCCCGATTGCGTGCTTCGGATGCTGCCGGGGCTTGACCTGCCCAACGTTGCGATGGTTCACGGGGATGGCCGATTGTTGAACAAACTGGATGATGACATTTCCATCGATCGATTGGGACGGCCCCCCGTCTTCGAGGTGATGGAAAAAACCGCTTTATTATTCCATTAGACATTCATTGGCCAGGGCAACGTCCCTGCTGGTGGACCGAGAGGCTTATTTGGAATGCGGGGGCTGCGACGCCACCGTTTTCACCCAGGAAAACAGCCTGGTGTACCGGATGGGGATTAATCACGCCTTTGCCTTCACCCAGGATGTGATTCTGTTTAGTCCGCCCCGGGATTTCAGAACCAAGAACGGCGGCCATCTCGGCGACGACACGAGGCAGATGGAACACGACCGCAACGCCGCACTCTATGGTCTTTTGAGAGATTTTCCAGACCTTCCACACAAGATCAAGCGCCTGGCATTGAAGCGCGCCGCTGGAAGGGCCTGGAAATGGGCGAGACGAATCAACAAAAAGATCCTGGGGTGTGACAGAACATTTTGGATCAACTTGGCCGCTTATCTTCCATGGCTGCCAGCTTACGGAAAATGGCTTTTCCTTACTATGTTGCCCTACCGAGAGTCAGGTAAGATCCGCATCCCCCCGACCCCGGAAGGTGGTTAACAATGTCCGCTTTGGGTCAATAGCGGACCTTTTTCGCAGCTTCTAAAAATGTCCGCTTTCGGGGGTAAAGCAGACATAAATCACTAGGTGGCTGAATATCTGCTAATAGCCATAAGCGGACATCAGGACGCAGCTTAGAAGTCCGAAACTTCCAGGTAATCAGCGGTCGTTTATGTTTTCTGCTTAGCACTTGAGAGTGGTCGTCGTTCCGGTGCGGTGATTAAATCCAGATAACGGAGCGCGGGTCCAGGTCATTGCCCGCCTCCTCAGAGGTTTCAACCGCACGATCCTGTCGTGAGGGTCATTCGGGTTATGCAAGCGTAGAGACAGCTTTCTCAATTTCCTGGATTTTCTCAATGCCTTGCTTCATATCGGACATGATGAACTCAGCGAGCCGGGTGGGACCAACTGACTTCTCGGAGGGGAATAGCTGATCCCATGTGTTCATTTTAACGCTAAGAGAGCACAGCGCACCCCCGATGGTGGTGTGGTAGTTCGTAATCATTCGTTCCACTTCACGGAACCGCTCGGCAGTGAGATTGTCCCACATGTCCTTGGTGTAATGATCGAAGTGTTTGAAGCGGGCATTGAGGGCCATCACCAACCCTTTGATAGTGGAATGCATGGTGAAGCAAGTATGCATCAGGTTTTTGTCGGTCTTGAGCTGATAGTTGGATTGGATTTCCTCCAAACTCGTTAGAAAATTGTCGATGATAGGTTCGATTTCTTCCAGGCAACGCCTGTAATAGGCAAATGAAAGGAAGACGTCACCACAATCCTCCAAGAAAACAGGCACCTGGTCGATCTCGATCCCCAGTTTTTCTGCCATGATCTTGAGCTTCTCAATGGCCGCCTTTAAGTCAGGGTTCTGAAAAAGGCTGATTACATCCTTGAACTCTTTGATGGACATGTCGTCGCTGCCGTAGATCTGAACGATTAGGGGATGGGTGAACTCCCTCATGTAGCTAGTG
>PTLK01000084.1 GCA_002938075.1 Alphaproteobacteria bacterium MarineAlpha3_Bin3 | reverse complement strand
GCCGCGCCGCGGATTCCGGAGAGCGGGTTCTTGACCTCATGGGCCAGCATCGCCGCCATCGCCGTCACCGACCGGGCGGCGCCGCGGTGGGTCAGTTGGCGGTCGATTTTGTCGGCGATGGACCGCTGTTGCAGGGTCACCACCACCGACTTCGGGTCTTCGGCCAGGGGCGAGGCGTGGAGGTTGACGAAATGCTTGCCGATGCGGGGCGATTCCAGGGTGACTCCGTATTCGGATATCGCGAAGCCCCTGTCGCGAACCTGCTGGATCAGGGAAAAAAGCGGGTTGTCATTGGGAAGCAGTTCCAAGAGCGCCCGCCCCTTCAGATGCTCGGCGCCGCCCTGCAGGAAATTCTCCGCCGCCGAATTGACGTGGACAATGGCGCCGGCGCCGTTAACGACGATGATCGCCGAGGCCAGGGCATTGAGGATGCTGTCGGCGGCGACGTCGGTTCCGCCGGCCGTCTGGCGGAGGGCGACCACGCGTTTCGCCATCAGGCCGCCATCCGCTCGATGATCGGCTGGTAAAACCCCCGCAACAGGGACTTCACCGTTTCCGGGTCGGCGGCGCGCATGACCCGGGAACGGAACTCGGCCGATTTCGGCAGGCCCTTGCAATACCAGCCAAGGTGCTTGCGCGCGATGCGCAGCCCGCCCCGGACCCCATAGTGGGTCAACATGGCGTCGTAGTGCTCAAAGATGATAGCAAGCTGTTCGGAAAGCGTCGGGTCGGCCAGGCGCTCGCCGGTTTCGAGGTAATGGCGGACCTGGTTCGGGAACCACGGCTTGCCGTAAGCGCCGCGCCCGATCAGAACCCCGTCGGCGCCGGACTGGGCCAACGCCTTTTGGGCATCTTCGAGGCTGACGATATCGCCGTTGGCGAACACTGGGATGGAGACCGCTTCCTTGACCCGGCCGATGAATGACCAATCGGCGCTGCCTTTGTAGAACTGGCACCGGGTGCGGCCATGCACCGATACCGCCTGGATCCCGCATTCCTCGGCGATGCGGGCCAATTTCGGCGCGTTCAGGCTTTTATCGTCCCATCCGGTGCGCATTTTCACCGTCACCGGGATGCCGACGGCGGCGACGGCGGCCTTGAAGATGCCTGCCGCCAGCTTTTCGTCGCGCATCAGCGCCGAGCCGGCGTCGCCGTTGGTCACCTTTTTCACCGGACAGCCGAGATTGAGGTCGATCAGGGACGCGCCCCGGTCTTCGTTGAGCCGCGCCGCCTCGGCCACCACCTTGGGCTCACAGCCGGCCAACTGCACCGCCATCGGATGTTCCTCGGCGCAATGGGTGGCCATCTTCAGGGTTTTCCTGGCGGCGTGAATCA
This sequence comes from Alphaproteobacteria bacterium MarineAlpha3_Bin3, assembly GCA_002938075.1. GTDB lineage: Bacteria > Pseudomonadota > Alphaproteobacteria > Rhodospirillales > Casp-alpha2 > Casp-alpha2. Next base: position 6,394 of record PTLK01000084.1, on the reverse strand, counting down.
TGGCCTTCGAGGCGATCATCTCGGACACTACGAGGCCGACCCCGCAACCCTTGACCAGGCGGCGGAACGGCATGTCGGTTACCCCCGACATAGGAGCCAGGATCACGGGACTATCCAGGCTGACGGTGCCAATCATGGGTGACATGGGGCTGAGGCTTTGCTTAGTTGCCTATTTAATAGGCAATTTTACCGCAAATACAATGGTTTTACGTGGGGAATTTGCTTAAATGCGCAGGCATCCGGGCTTTATTTTCCTCTGGCAGGTCCCCGGCAGGCCTACGCTTCGGCCCTTTAGGCCAAAATCACGTCGGTAACAAACTTGATCCCCGGATACCCCAGGGTCAGCAGCAGATAGGCCAAGAGCACGATCCGCGCCGCCTTGCGGCCGCGCAGCCCGGTCTTGAAATGGGCGATCAGCAGGCCACCGATAACGACGAAGGTGGTGATGGTCAAAATCGTTTTATGATCGAGGACTAATAGCGTCCCCGTTTCACCGTACTGCAGCGCCATTCCCGAGACCAGACCCATGGCGAGGACGATTTCGCCGAGCACCAGCAGGCGCACCAGCAGCCATTCGCAATCGGCGACGGAAGGCAAGAGCCGGGTCAAGGCCGTCGGCCGTTTTCGTTTTAGGGCCCGTTCCTGAAGGAACGCCGCCAGCGCGGCGACGGCGGCGATGGTGACCAGGGCATAGGTGGCCACCGAAACGCTGATATGGACGCCGATCCACCCGCCCGAGGCGGCAGCTAAAGGCTTGTGCGGCGCCTGGCTCCAGACAGCAGCTAAAATCCCCAACACCACCATGTAGGCGGAAATCAGCGGCGTCAGCCGCCAGGTTTCCCGCGTCAGGATGGTGATGAAGGCGAAAATCGCCATCGTCGCGGCGACCGTCACCCACAGGGTCGTCGACAAGTCGGTCCGCCAAGCCCCGGCCATGGAGGCGAGGACCCAGTTGACCGGCCCCGCCACGGCCACCACCAGGACCAGCCAAAAGATCATGTCGCGGCTGTGGTCCTTGCGCAGCGGCAAAAGCGACGACGGCACCAGGGCGACAATGGCCGAAAGGCTGAAAATCGTTTGTTCCGGCATGGATCCTCGAACGGTCGTCGTTTGGACGAAGGTTTTCCCCCGGGACCTGAGCTTCCCCCGGGGCTTTCCCCGCACCATCGCGCCGCCGGCCCGGCTTTGCAATACCCTTTGCAAGTCCCTTGGCAAGGCCCTGGGCGCAATCTAAGTTCGGCCCCCGAAGCATAACGGATTTGGCCGCCAAGAGAAGCGGCCCGGAAAACCGTGGATGAACGAAACCGTGGCATTGGTGGTCGGCGCCGGCGAAGGCCGCCGCTTCGGCGGCAAGGTACCGAAGCAGTACTGCCCGCTTTCGGGCGTGGCGGTAATGCGCCGTTCGCTGCTGGCGTTTCTCGAACACCCCGACGTTACGATGGTGCGGGCCGTTATCCACCCCGGGCATGGCGACCTTTACCACCAGGCCGCCCAGGGCCTCGACCTGCCTTCGCCCGTTCATGGCGGCACCACCCGCCAGCAGTCCGTCGCCTTGGGCCTGGAAAGCCTTGCCGGCGAGCCGCCGTCGCGGGTCCTGATCCATGATGCCGCCCGCCCGCTGGTCGCCGGTGGAGTCATTTCGCGGGTCTTGGCGGCGTTGGACCGGTCCCCCGGTGCCATTCCGGCCCTGCCTGTCGCCGATACCCTGAAGCGGGGCGACGACGGCATCGTCGCCGCCACCGTCGACCGCCACAACCTGTGGCAGGCGCAGACGCCACAGGGTTTCCGGTACGGGGACATCCTCGCCGCCCACCGTCAGGCCGCCGGCGACGAGTTGACCGATGACGCCGCCGTTGCCGAACGGGCCGGCTTGGCCGTCGCCATCGTCGACGGGGCGGAAGACAACATCAAGGTGACGACGCCCGACGACCTGTCCCGAGCCGAACGGTTGTTGAGCGCAGCCGGCGGCGAAATACGCACCAGTTTGGGCCTCGACGCGCACCGGTTCGGGCCCGGCGATCACGTCATGCTGTGCGGAGTCGCCGTTCCCCATGACCGGGGCCTGGAAGGCCATTCCGACGCCGATGTCGGGCTGCATGCGTTGACCGACGCTCTTTTGGGCACTATCGGCGCCGGCGATATCGGCAGCCATTTCCCGCCGTCGGACCCGAATTGGAAGGACGCGCCTTCGGACCTGTTCCTGCGCCGTGCCGGCGAGCTGTTGGCGGAGCGCGGCGGGCGGATTTCCAACCTCGACGTCACTTTGGTATGCGAACAGCCGAAAATCGGTTCCCATCGCCAGGCCATGGCGGCGCGGATCGCCGAAATCCTTGGCATCGACGAAGGCCGGGTCAGTGTCAAGGCGACGACCACGGACAAGCTTGGCTTTTGCGGGCGCGGCGAAGGCATCGCGGCGCAGGCCGTGGCGACAGTGGTTCTGGGCTAGGTTGAGATTATTCGGACGTTTCAACGGTTTCGGCGTCGATCCAGTCGAGGAACCCCTGGTTGCCGCCGGTGATCTGCAGCGACACCACGCACGGGCAATCGTAGCTATGGATTTCCTTGACCTTTTCGACCAACCGGTCGACCAGGTCGGTGCGAGTCTTGAGAATCAGCGAAACTTCCTCGTCCTCGGTGACGGTCCCTTCCCACCAATAGATCGAGGCCGTGCCGGCAAGAACGTTGGCACACGCGGCAAGCCGGTTTTCCACCACTTGGCAGCCGATTTTGACGGCTTCGTCGCGGGACGACGCGGTGACGTATATTAGTGACTGGGTCATGGAAATTCCCTCCAAACTTGCTTTTGCCACCTTAGGACATTAAGTCTTTGGGCCAAGGCCTGAAAAAATACCGTACCACCGGCGCTGAAAATAGTCCCGGATCAAGGCCCAGAGGGGAAAATGCCTGCCTATTTGACAGTCGTCAAAGGAACCGGAAAACCGTCTGCCCGCAAAAAAGGCATCGGTGGCCCGTCGCCGCAGCAATCGAAATGGCTGGCCCATGGGCTAGACCAGGCGGGCGGGAAGCTGCCGCTTTTCGATGACGTCGGCCAGCGCTTCAGCGAACGCACCGTCCAAAGCTGCATCGAAAAAGGCTGGGCGAAACCCTGGTTCGACAACCCCATCAAGCCGGACTGGCTAATCTGCAAGCTGACCGATTCCGGCCGTCAGGTTCTTTCCCAGATTCTCTGAAGTCATGGAACTTTCAATCGTTGAAGAAGGCGATATCGCCGTCGTTACTCTGAAAGGCGACCTCGACCTCGAGCATTCCAACCGCATGCGCCAAAACCTTTTGGACATCCTCGGCAAGGCCCGTGCCGTCATCGTCGATTTGGCCGGCGTGACCATGATCGACAGTTCCGGCATCGCCAGTCTTCTCGAAGGGTTTCAGGAGGCGCGCAAGAAGGGCAAGGATTTCGTCCTCGCCGCGCCCGGCGATCCAGTGATCAGGGTCCTTAAACTGGCACGCCTGGATACGGTGTTTCAGATCGCCGACGACGTGACGGCGGCGAAGAAAGCGGTTTCCTGACGGAAAGATTCCTTCCGGGCCGGCGCTTGGCTGTGTCTTACTTTAAGAAGTTCAAATAACATTTTAATATTAAATAAAATTATACCGGAATTGTCGGTTTTAGCTGGGGCTAAAAACTTCTTAAAAAAATCGGTTCTGTGATCGCCGTCACATCGGAGTGGGACCCGTTTGTGGACAATGGGAACTGTAGGATGGATTTCGTGAAAACGAATCCTCCCTTCCCTCAAGAGCACAAACTCAAAGGCCGGGTCTCCCCCGGCCTTTTCTTTGCAAAAACCCTGAATTTTGACGCTTGCCCGAAAACTGCCGGCAGTGTCCCCGGCGTCGGTAAAAGAAGAAAAATGGTCGGAGCGGCGGGATTCGAATCCGCAACCCCTACACCCTTAGTGTTAAGTTAGCTGTTTATTGAGCGCCCTTATTTTCTACCGTCTTCCCTGATACTTGGCGAAAGTGCTTGCATTAACTACGCTTCTGCCATGCTCCCCCACCAACCCTAACCCTGCTCTGACAGAGCTTACCTACCTATAACAAGATGATCCATTGTGATGTTGGGGCTGGCAAGGCGGCTGGTACGGAGGCCTCTGATTTTCGGCCCCTGCCTACTAATTGGCACAATCCAATGAATGTCCGCTTTGGGTCATAAGCGGACATTCCACGACCACCCTCAGAATGTCCGCTTTTGGGGGTAAAGCGGACCAAGTTGCACCAGCCGGAAAACGGTCTAACATTGCTTGATGAACCAAGATCCAGCACAAGTGGCGATCATCAACCCACCGGTTATGTCCAATAACAAGCACATTGCCGTCATCGGCGCCGGTGCTTGTGGGCTCTGTGCCGCCAAGTACCTCACGCAGTCGGAATTTGACGTAACGATCTTTGAGATCGGCTCCCAGATCGGCGGGCTCTGGTGTTTCATGAACGACAACGGACGCTCCTCCGCCTACCGGACGCTCCACATCAACACGTCTCGCGGGGTTACCCGCTTCCACGACCTAGATTTCGACGCCGACGTCCAGGCGTTCCCCGACCACAACGACATGCACACCTATTTGGTAAAATATGCCCGGCAATTTGATTTGGAACGGCTTATTCGGTTTCAATCCCGGGTTACGGATATCCGGCCCATGTTCGATCCTAAAAAGGGGGAGCCCCCCCGCTGGAATGTCGAGTTGGAAATCGGAGAATCGGAGATATTTGATTCCGTGATTATCGCCACCGGACACCTAAGCGTCCCCTTGCACGTGCCCATGTTCCGAGACGACTTCACCGGCGAGTACGTACACGGACATGACTACAAGGATCCGGTCCCCTTCGTCGGCAAGCGAATCTGCATCGTAGGCGTAGGAAACTCGGCTTGTGACATTGCTGGTGACGTTTGCGTCACGTCGCCCAAGTGCGTCCTTGTGGCGCGCTCCGGTGTACTCATCCTGCCCAAATTGTTCTGCGGCATCCCCTTCACCGATATCACCCGACAGATCCAGCGGCGCTGGATTCCCACCTGGTTCAGACGCAAATTGACGGCCTGGCTTACCTTTCTGGTCCACGGTTCGATGACCAAGCTCGGGTTCAAGCCCTTGGACAAGCGCGCCCATGTGACGTCGAACGGCACCATCGTCAACGACATCGCCTACAATCGGGTCACCGTTAAACAGGGGATCGAACGAATCAACGGTCGGGCCATTCATTTCGACGACGGGACGGCGGAGAATTTCGACACGCTGATTGCAGCGACGGGGTATCTGGTAGACCTGCCGTTCCTGTCCCCAGAAATAGTGCCGCTCAAGGGCAACCGTCTCGATCTCTACAAACGCATGGTCCAGCCGGGTTGGCCTGGGCTTTATCTGATGGGGTTTTTCAATACCGACACTTCCTTGAACATGGTCTACGAATACCAGGCCCGTTGGATCCGGGATATTGAATTGGGCGAGGCCTGTCTACCGTCGAAGGCCGAGATGGAAGCCGACGTCGCGGCCATAAATCATTGGGTAGAGAAAAATTATAAAGAGAGCCCTCGCCATACCATCGAAGAGGAGCATGTGCCTTATATCGGGGAGCTTAAAAAATCTCTGAAACGCATGCGACGCTCAGCTAAACGTAGGATATGAGCCGTACCGGTGACTGTGTTGTCGCCTCAGACCCTTTATTATCTGGTGCGGCAACGGGATGTCAGCTTTGGGTCATGTGTGGACATTTCGCGACTACTCTACGAATGTCCGCTTTCGGGGGTAAAGCGGACGTAATTCAGGGTGTGGCTGAATGTCCGCTAATAGCCATAAGCGGACCTATGGGCGGTATTTCAATACCAACCAGAACCCGTTTCAACCTTCACCGAGGCGTCATCCTCGACTATCATCGGGCCCGGTTTGAGGGGGCATTTGGGGAATGTCGGGACAAAATGGGTCAACACGATGGAGGGACTGAGAGCAATGGCTATAAAACGTGTTTGGATCGAAGAAGGATGTATCTCCTGTGGTCTTGCGGAAGGCACATGTCCAGAGGTCTTTAAGGTTGTCGGTACAAATACCGTTATAGAGGGCGTGGACTTGTCGCACTTCGAGGACAAGATCAAAGAAGCCGCCGAGCAATGCCCCGTCGAAGTTATCAAGTATGAGTAACGAAGTTTTTCTGAACGCAAGTTAATGTCCGCTAATAGCCAAAAGCGGACATTAGAACGGTGTTAAAGTTTGTAAACGGGCCGTTGGGAAACCTCTTTTCCGTCTGTACTACTTTCTGGTGATTATTTAGGCCGGAAGCAGGTCGAAGGAGATGCTCAATCGTTCCTCGTCCGCCGCGATAGGCAGGGTCTTGTGAAAAAGAGAAGAGGGAAACAGGACTATTTGGCCTTTTTGGGGACGATGAAGGGTTC
>PTLK01000083.1 GCA_002938075.1 Alphaproteobacteria bacterium MarineAlpha3_Bin3 | reverse complement strand
CCATCCTGTCGGAGACCGGAGCTTTAACTTTGACGACAAATGACGACATCCACTGCATTTTTCCGGACCGGAATCGTTTTAATTCAATTGGTTAAGGCGAAAAAAGCAGCAAAAAATGACGACATGACGACTTGGTGACGGCATGAGGACGACTTATGGACGCTGGGGCGGATGATCCATCCCGAACGCCGCCTAGCCCCGGCGCCGGAAAACGGCGATCAAATTGTTGGCCGGCATCGCGACCGTCTTGGCCAGGTCCAGCCCCCGCGCCGCCGCCCCGTCCGCCACCGCGTCCAGGTCGCGCACCCCCCAGGACGGGTCGCGGGCGCGCAGGCTTTGATCGAAGCTTTCGTTCGACGGTGCCGTGTGCCGGCCGTGCCGCTTGAAGGGGCCATAGAGAACCAGGACGCCGGCTGTTGTTGTCGTTTGTTTCCCTGTCTTGTTTCCGGGGGACACCCCCGATCCCCCGGGGTCTGTTGTGAGAATTCTCCCGGCCCCGGCCAGCAGCCCCAGACAGCAGTCCCACGGCGCGATGTGGATCATGTTGGCGGAGAACACCGCCACCACTTGTTGTTTCCCTGTCGGACCTCCGGTCCTCCCCGCCTCTTGTTCGATCGGCCAAACCTCCTCGGTGACGTCGAGGACGATAGGCGGGCGCAGATTGGGCGGCCTTATGTTATCGGGGGGCACCCCCGGCCTCGCGGCCTCCCCCGTGGCCTCTTGCGCCCAGGCGTCGATGGAGGGGAAGGAGTCAGGGTCGCGGTCGCTGGGCTGCCAGGTGATCCCGGGCAGCAGAGGCGCGAAATGGGCGGCGTGGCGGCCGGTGCCGGAACCGATCTCCAGCACCAGGCCCCGCTCCGGCAGCACGCGCTTCAGCACCTCGAGGATCGGCCCCTTGTTGCGCTCGCTCGATTCGGCGAAGCGGCGCCGGTCCTCGGTGTTGTCGGCGCAAAAGGCCCCGGGGGTTAGGGGGTGTCCCCCCGATATAAAAGCGGCAGAACCCCGGCCCGTCCGCCGAAGGCTTCGGACCGCAGGCGGGACAGGGAAACGACGATTCGTCATGGCCTTGAAGGTAGGGAGCCCGGTACCGGCGAACAAGCCGGAACCCGCAATCTCTGAGGGGTTGTAGCCTTCTGGGCCGTATGTTAGGCAGGGCCATGATCGAGCGGATCCGGAAACTGATGTTGGGCCTAGGCGGCGACGGGGAGGCCGCGCCGGACGCCGCCGAGGACGACCCGCAGGTGGCGGCGGTCGCCTTGTTGATCGAGGCCGCGGTCATGGACGGCGACTTCGACGAGGCCGAGCGCCACGTCATTGCCGGGCTGCTCAAGCACCGTTTCGGGCTCGATCCGGGCGCCGTCGAGGACCTGATCGGCGCCGGCGAGGAGGCCGTGGAAGGCTCGAACCAGCTCTATGCCTTCACCCGCGTCGTCAAGCAGGGCTTTGATTTCGAGCAGCGGATCGGGATGATCGAAATGCTGTGGGAGGTCGCCTATGCCGACGGCCAGGTGCACGACTTCGAGGCCTCCCTGGTGCGCCGGGTCTCGGGGCTGATCCACGTGTCGGACCGCGACAGCGGCACGGCGCGCAAGAAGGTACTGGCGCGGCTCGGGCCTTCGGCGACTCCGTCGTGACGGGAGCGTGCCGGTACCTCGATCGGCGGCGAGCGAAAACGGGCTTGAAAGTCCGGCGGAAAGTCCCTTAATTCAGGAACCGGTTGGGCAACGGAGAAAACCATGACCTACATCGTCAACGAGAACTGCATCAAATGCAAACTGATGGATTGCGTCGAAGTGTGCCCCGTCGATTGTTTCTACGAAGGCGAGAACATGCTGGTCATCCATCCCGACGAATGTATCGATTGCGGCGTTTGCGAACCGGAATGCCCGGTCGAGGCGATCCTTCCCGACACCGAACCCGACATCACCAAATGGCTCGAGATCAACACCGAGTACGCGGACAAATGGCCGAACATCAACCGCAAGGGCGAACCCCCGGCCGATGCCGACGAATGGCGCGATAAACCCAATAAGGCCGAGCTTTTCAGCCCCGAACCGGGGCAAGGCGTCTGATTGAGGGTGGTTGGGTTTTTTTTGCCCCGAAATTATGTTATAATGGCTCCGCCGGCCCTAAGAGGGCGCTTTTTTTGCGCCGCAACATACGGAGCCGGCATTCGGTTGTAAGGGCGGAACGTTCGGGGAAGCCGCCCAAGGGGACGAACAACCACTGCAAAACCGGAGTCAGCGTTCACCGCGCCGCCCTAGGATTGGCGGCCAGGTGGCGCCATCGGCCGGTGAGTGGCGCTTTTCGACCCCCAAAACCTTTTCCCCGCTTTGCCGTTGCCCGAGGAGACGTAAGACGCATGGCCCAGACCACTAAGACCGCTAAGACCGCGAAAAAATCCAAACCGGCCAAGGTCGCCAAGGCCTCGAAGCCTGTCAAGACGGCCAAACCAGCCAAGGCCTTGAAGCCGGCCAAGGCGGCGAAACCCGTTAAGGCGACCAAGCCGGCGAAGCAGAAGATGCCGTTCAAGCCCGGCGATTTCGTCGTCTATCCGACCCACGGCGTCGGCAAGGTGGTGAGTATCGAAATCCAGGAGATCGCCGGACACAAGCTGAAGCTGTTCGTCATTTCCTTCGACCGCGACCGGATGACGCTGCGCGTGCCGGTGTCGAAGGCGACGACGTCGGGCCTGCGCAAGCTGAGTTCGCGCAAGAAGATGGACAACGCCATGGAGACGCTCAAGGCTCGGGCCCGGGTCAAGCGCACCATGTGGAGCCGCCGGGCTCAGGAATACGAGGCCAAGATCAATTCCGGCGACCCGATTTTCATCGCCGAGGTTGTCCGCGACCTGCACCGCAAGGCCGGCCAACCGGACCAGTCGTTCAGCGAGCGCCAGATCTTCGAGTCGGCCCGCGACCGCCTGGCGCACGAACTGGCGGCGGTGGAGAAGACCGACCTCGAGGTGGCGACGGAGAAGCTGGAAGAGCTCCTCCAGGCGGCCTGACAGAAGGTCCCCCTTTTGGCGGCCAGCCGGTTCCCCGAAAAGATCGTTTCCGGCGGCCAGACCGGCGTCGACCGGGCGGCGCTGGATGCGGCGCTGGCCCTCGGCATCCCCTGCGGTGGCTGGTGCCCGAAGGGGCGGAAGGCCGAGGACGGCGCCATCCCCGAGCGCTACCCTGTCGCCGAAACCGAGAGCGCCGCCTACGAGGAGCGCACGCGCCTCAACGTCGGCGATGCCGACGCCACCCTGATCCTGGCCTCGGGCCTGCTTTACGGTGGCACCGGGCTGACGGCGGAGACGGCGGAAGCGGAAGGCAGGCCCCTTCTCGTCGCCGATCCTTTCTCTGCGCCCGACCCCAAAACCGTCGCCGATTGGCTGGCCGAGAACCGGGCCCGGGTGCTCAACGTCGCCGGCCCCCGCGAGAGCACCCAGCCGGGTATCCACCGGGCCGCGGCCGATTTTCTGACCCAAGTGCTGGCCCTCACTCGCCGACCGTCTTGACGGCGCCGCTGGCGGCGAGGCCGCGGCCGAGGGCGTTACGGTTCATGGTCTCAAACCAGCGGCGGTTGAACTTGCCCAGAGGCATCCGCGCCGACAGGCCGAGCGCCGTGTCGCCGTCCTTCACCGTCACCACCCGGACCTTCAGCGGCTTGATGGCCCTGGCCTCGGCCTCGCTGATGCGCCGGAAGCTCCACGTGGTGCGGCGGAACTCGGCGCTTAGCCTGGCCGTCATTTCCGGCGCCGAGATGAAGGCCAAGCGGAAGATCCGCCCCTCCGATCCCCGGATGGCGACGAGGCGGATGTCCCTTGGCCCCCCCGGGGTCGACACCCGGGCCTCGGCGGTCGCCGCCTCCATGCCGTTGATGGCGATCCTCTCCTGGCCCCTAAGCGCCAGGTTCGAAGCCCAGGTTTCGGCGATATAGCCGCGCAGCGAGCGCACCCGCCGGGCCGTTTTGTCCGGCGCCATGTCGAAGATCACCACCGAGTTCCCCGGCCCGCGGGCGATCACCTGGCGCGGCGAGTTGAAAAGCACAAAATCCGGCGGCACGCGGAACTCTACCCTAAGCTCCGGATGGGTGAACACCCGCCCCCGGCGCACGCCCTGTTCCGGGTCGTCGCCGAATACCATGCCGTCGATCTCGGCCAGGAATTCGCCCCGCCCCAGGATCGGGTCCCTGACCGGCGCCGCCCTGGCCAGCCCGATCGCCTGGTTGATGCGCTGGGCGGTGCGCGGGTGAGTCGACATGATGTTGTTCCCGGCCTCGCCTTTCTTGCCTTCCATGGCCCGCTCCAGCTCGGCGTGGGCCTGCATCTTGTAAAAGAAGCTGGTCATGCCGTCGGCCGTATAGCCGGCCCGGGTCATGTAGCGCACGCCCAGCATGTCGGCCTCCAGCTCCTGCTCGCGGGAATGGCCCTGCAGCGCCGCCTGGGCGCCGAAACCGATGATCCGCCCGACGCCGGACGGCAACCCGGCCGAGGACCCGATGGCGCCCAGCAACATCAGTCCCAAATTCGTCGCCATGGCGGTCGAATAGCGCTCCGCCGTGTGGCGCGCCGCCACGTGGCCGATCTCGTGCGCCAGTACGCTCGCCATCTCGGCCTCATTCTCGGCCAGGGCCAGAAGCATGCGGGTGATGTAAACGTATCCCCCCGGCAGGGCGAAGGCGTTGACCTTATCGTTGTTGAGGATGGTGAAGGTATAGGGCAGGTCCCGGGCCTCGGAGAAACCCGCCAGCTTCAGGCCGATGCGGCGGATATAGGCGCGCAGCTTGGCGTCCGCATAGGCGCCGCCGAACTCCTTGATCATCTTCGGGTGTTCCTCGGCGCCGATGCGGAGCTCATCTTCCTTCGACATGAAGGCGGTGAAGGACTGCTTGCCGGTGGCCGGGTTGGTCGAGCACGCGGCGACGAGCCACAGCGCGGGCAGCAGGGCGGCCCAAAGGGCGGTGTGGTGGAGCCGGCGGATCATCGGCAAAGTATGGAACGCGCTCATTGGCCCGGCAAGGTCGCGTCTTGGTTGGCGACCACCTCGATCTGTTCCGGGTGGGTGGCCGCGATCATCGGCCCGTTGTACCTCTTCAGCCAGCCCCTGACGCGGATGCGCTTGCCCTCCAGCGACAGTGGATCGGTCCCGGCCTCCCTGAACATCCTTCGCGCTGGCACACCGATGGTGACGGTGAAGTCGGTCTTCCAGTCGTCGCCGAAGTTGAGGTACACCCGGCCCTTGATGCGGGCCGCCTTCAGCACCTTGCCCTCGACCAGTTGCAAGGTGCCGATCCAGGAGGAAAGCTCCCGCGGCGTGCGGACGGCGTAGAAGCGCAGCCCCCAGATGCCGCGCTGGGCCGCCCGCGCTTCGGATTCCAGGGCGAGCATTCTCCCGACCCGGGCCCGGTTGTCGGCAAAGCTGTAGACCCGGGCCATGCCCTTTTTCAGCATCTCGCCCTGCACCCACGTCCCGTCCGGGCGGTGCAGGTGGGCCAGCAACCGCCCATAGCGGTCCTTGTCGCAGCCGCCGAAGATGAGCGTCACCGTTTTGCCGAGGGCCAGGTTCTCCAAAGCCTTTTTCGATTCGGCGGCCAGCGGCCAGGTCGGGAAGTTCTTGCGTCCGAGCGGCAGCTTCGGCGCCTGGATGCCGACCAGCCGCACCTGGTTGGCGCCCATGACGGCGGATTCCAGCACCACCGTGTCGCCATCGACGACCGCATTCACCAAAGCCTCGCCGCCGGGGCGGAAGGCCTCTTCCGCCAACGCTGGAGACGCCGCCGCCAGCAGCAGTAACAATAAAACCCGCCATATCCGCCTCATGGCGCCATCCCCGCCATCGCCTGCACTTCTTCCGGCGTTTTTCCGGCTTGCCTGAGCGCCCTGATGGTCTGGGATTTGTCCCGCTTCGCCAGCCTTTCGCCGCCTTCGGTGGTCAACAGTTTGTGGTGGTGATAGCTGGGCGTGTCCAGCTCCAAAAGCGCCTGCAACAACCGGTGCACGTGGGTGGCCGCGAACAGGTCCTCTCCCCTTGTCACCAGCGTCACCCCTTGCAGGTGGTCGTCCACCGTCACCGCCAGGTGGTAGCTCGCCGGCGTGTCCTTGCGCGCCAGCACTACGTCGCCGAAGATATCCGGCTGGGCCGCCGTCTCGCCCTGGTCGGCGTCGGTCCATAACAGGCTTCCGGCGGCATAGACCGCCTTCGCCATGTCGAGGCGGAGCGCGAACGGCTTGCCTTCGGCCCGGCGTTGTTGCCGCTCCTTGGCCGTCAGGGCACGGCAGGTGCCGGGGTAAACGAGGCCATCAGGCCCCTGGGGTATATCGTGCGGGGCGAAGCCCGACTCCTCGATCTCGGCCCGGATCTCCTTCCTGGTGCAGAAGCAGGGGTAGAGCAGCCCCCGGGCGTCCAGTCGGTCGAGCGCCGCCCGGTAATCGTCCATGTGGTCGGACTGACGGCGCGCCGGCTCCTCCCACCTCAGCCCCAGCCACGCCAGGTCTTCCCTGATCGCCGCCTCGAACTCGGGCCGGGCGCGGCCGCCATCGATGTCCTCGATCCTGAGCAGGAACCGGTTTCCCGCTTTTTCATGCGCGAACAGCGCCGAATAGGCATGCCCCAGGTGCAGAAACCCGGTCGGGCTGGGGGCGAAGCGGGTGACTGTCTGGTTGGCGGCGGTCATGGGTCGGGGCCTCGGCGTTGGGACCGTGACAATACCATGCCCGATCGGTTACCACTGTGCCAACCGAACGGCGCCTTAAAGAAAGGACCACTCCCCCGATGCCCGAACTTCCTACCCTTCCCACCCTCGACGGCCCGACTCTGCCGCCCGTTAACGGCGGCCAACCTCAACAACTCGTCATCCTGCTGCACGGGGTCGGGTCGGACGGCGACGACCTGATCGGCCTGGCGCCCTACTTCCAAAAAGTGGCCCCCGGGGCGCTGTTCATCTCCCCGCACGCGCCCTATGCGTTCGACATGGCGCCCCCGGGCTTTGAGGGGGGTGGCCATCAGTGGTTCTCGCTCCAGGACATGAGCGCCGAAGCGCGGCTCGCCGGCACCCAGACGACGGCGCCGGTCCTCGACGCCTTCATCGACCAGAAACTGGCCGAAACCGGGCTCGGCGAGGGCAAGCTGGCGCTGATCGGCTTTTCCCAGGGCACCATGATGGCGCTCTACGTCGGCTTGAGAAGGGCTAAACGGCTGGCCGGGATCATCGGCTATTCGGGGATGCTGATCGGGCCGGAACTTTTGGCCGACGCCATCCAGTCGCGGCCGCCGGTGCTGCTGGTGCACGGCGACGCCGACGACGTGGTGGTGCCGGACGCCTTGCTGGCGGCGGTCGCCGGGCTCGAGGCCGCCGGCGTCACCGTCCGCCATCACACCTGCCCCGGCCTCGGCCACGGGCTCGACGACGACGGCATCCGCCTCGGCATGGCGTTCCTGACCGACATCTTCGGCGTCGACCTGGCGGCGCTGGAGGCGGAGCCGGGGGACGGATAGGGGACGGATAGGGCAGGCCGTCTCTGGCCAATTTCCCCTCCCTGAGGGCTCTTCAAAGTCCGCCGGGGGCTCTCCGGTTTTCCCACGGTGGGCATCGGTCGGCATTCGGTGGGCAAACGGTGGTCATCCGGTGGCCAAGGGGTGGCGTTTTTCCTGGAAATCCGGCGGTGGAATCGCTTAGGGACGCGGGCGGCACGTTGGCGGGGTTAGGTGAAATATCGGGTTCACCTGGGAAATGGGGGCTCAATCAATGAGTCCTGACCCTAGTG